>JASLQE010000064.1 GCA_030744635.1 Dehalococcoidia bacterium
GGCCTGGCACGCTACCATCTGGGGTGGGTGGATGAGCAATGGCGGCCGGCCTTGGCTGAAGGTAAGCTGCTCCGCCCACGACTTCTCCTGGCCGCATGCCAGGCAGTGGGCACTGACCCGAAGCGAGCACTACCAGCCGCAGCGGCGGTGGAGTTGGTGCACAATTTCTCCCTGGTACACGACGATGTGGAGGACGAGTCCCACCTGCGCCACCACCGTTCTACAGTATGGCACCGCTGGGGCACCGCGCAGGCTATCAATACCGGCGACGCTTTGTTTGCGGCTGCCCACCTGGCACTGCTGCGGCTGCTGGGCCGAGGTGTGGACGCCGGGACCACCCTCCGGGCTTCGCGAGCCTTGGGGTCGGCTTGCCTCCAGCTATGCCACGGCCAGTTCCTGGACCTGGACTACGAGTCCCGCCCCAAGGTGGGCCCGAACCAATACCGCGAGATGGTGCGCGGCAAGACCGCTGCCCTCATGGAGGCCTGTCTTTATATAGGAGGCCTGGTGGGCGGTGCCAACAGGCCCACGCTGCTACGCCTGCGGCGCACCGGCAGACACCTAGGCCTGGCCTTCCAGATTCAGGACGATGTCTTAGACCTGTGGGCGGATGAGGGGGTTACCGGGAAGATGGCCACCGATATGCTCAGAAAGAAGAAGACCTTTCCACTGGTACTGGCCCTTTCTAAAACACGGGGAAAGGCCCGCCGGGAAATTGACGGGCTGCTATCGCAGCAGGCCATGGACGCGCGGGATGTCCAGCATATGGCCACCCTCCTAGAGCAATTGGGTTTAAGGCAGCGCTCGCTGCAGGTTGCCCAGGGCTACTTTCGGGCGGCCTCCGCGGAAATGCACGCCTGCGGCTTTACACATGGCAACAGCGATGACCTCCAGCAGATGATGCGCCTGATGGGGGAAATAAGTTTTTAATGAGAACCGTCAGAGACATAGATATCCGGGGTAAACGCGTGCTGGTGCGGGTAGATTTTAATGTGCCTTTTGACCCTCATACCGGCGACATTGCCGACGACAGCCGCATACGAGCCTCGCTGCCCACTATTGACTACCTGCTAAGCCAGGGGGCACGGGTCATCCTTTGCGCCCACCTGGGCAGGCCGGCCGGGCAGGTGGTGGAGGCACTTCGCCTAACTCCCATCGCCTCCCGACTGGCCCAGCTATTGGGCCGCCCCGTGGCCGCACAGCAGGAGAGTGTGGGTTGCAACATCGAGCGAGCAATAAACAGCCTCGGCCCGAGCGAGATAGCTATGCTGGAGAATATCCGCTTCCAGCCCGGCGAGGAGAAAAACGAACCGGCACTGGCCCGCGACCTGGCCCGCCTGGCCGATATTTTCGTTAACGATGGCTTCGGAGTCAGCCACCGTGCCCATGCTTCCACTGTGGGGGTGGCCCGGCTGCTGCCATCGTTGGCCGGGTTTGTGCTGGAGAAAGAGGTCTCCGCTCTGGGCCATGTGCTCCACGATCCGGGCCATCCCTTCGCCACCATCCTGGGGGGGGCCAAAATCAGGGACAAGATAGGGGTGCTGGATAACCTGCTGCAGCGTGTAGACAAGCTCCTCATAGGCGGAGGCATGGCCGCCACCTTCCTCCGGGCCCAGGGTATAGCGGTCGGCACCTCTGGTATAGAGGCCGACCGTTTGGACTTTGCCAGGGATATTCTGGCCCGGGCTCAGGCCAGCGGGATACCGGTGTTCCTGCCACAGGATGTGGTGGTGGCCCCAGGCCCACCAGACCCCTCCGGTGCTACCACGATGGCGGTGACTGACATCCCCGACCAGGCTGCCATTGCCGATATAGGGCCGGTAACGGCCAAGACCTTCATCAACGAGCTGCAGGGTTGCAAGACGGTGCTATGGAATGGGCCCATGGGTATATTTGAGACCGAGGCCTTCTCACGCGGCACCCTGGCCATCGCCGGTGCCCTGGCCAAGCTCAACGCTACCACCATCGTAGGTGGAGGGTCTACCGCCGAGGCGGTGATGGAGTTAGGACTGGCCGGGAAGATGGGCCATGTATCCACCGGCGGCGGCGCCTCCCTGGAGTTCCTGGAGGGCAAGAGCCTGCCCGGTATAGAGGTGCTGCAATCATGATGGTCCCCCTGGACCAGATAGAAAAAATAGCCCACTCATCCCCCTCCAAGATAGTGCAGGTGGTGTTGGACGGCCTGGGGGGTCTACCCCATCCCCAAACGGGAAAGACGGAGCTGGAAACGGCCCACACCCCCAACCTGGACGCCCTGGCCGCCGGGGGCACCTGCGGCCTGCTATACCCCGTGGCACCCGGTATCACCACCGGCAGTGTGCCCGGACACCTGGCCCTCTTCGGCTATGACCCCATCAAGAACCAGGTGGGGCGGGGAGTGGTGGAGGTCCTGGGCATAAACTTTGCCCTCCGGCCCGGGGATGTGGCCGCCAGAGGGAACTTCTGCTTCATAGATGAGAAGGGCCTGCTTACCGACCGCAGGGCCGGCCGCCTGCCGACGGAGGAGAGCACCCGCCTTTGCCAGCTACTGTCTTCCATTAACTTCCCTGACACCCAGATTTTCGTGAAGCCGGTGCGAGAGCACCGCTTTGCCCTCATCCTGAGGGCGGAGGGGCTGGGGGATGATGTAGCCGATACCGACCCCCAGAAAGAAGGGTTGGCCCCCCTCCCCGCGGTTGCCGGCTCCCCTGGATCTGACAAGACCGCCGGGCTGGCCAACTCCTTCGTGGAAGCGGCACGCCATATACTGAGCAACCAGAAAACGGCCAATATGGTACTGCTGCGCGGCTTCTCCGTCCTGCCACATATGCCCCCCATGGCACGGGTGTTCCGGCTCAACCCGGCAGCCATAGCCGCGCTGCCCATGTACCTGGGGCTGGCCAAGGTGGTGGGTATGACCATCCTCCCTGCCGCATCTTCCATGGAAGACGGGTTCCGCATCCTGGCCGATAGCTCCGTGGATAGACACCAGCGCTTGATCGAGCTTTCAAAGGGGCGGTCCCGCGAAGTGCTCGACGTGGTCGACGTTGACGGCCGCGCGGAAACGCGTGTCAGGGGGTGGTGGATTCCCGTGCGCGAA
>JASLQE010000065.1 GCA_030744635.1 Dehalococcoidia bacterium
ATCAGGCGCTACGGGCCTGGGAACATACCTACAACACCATCCGCCCTCATCAGGCCCTGGGCTACCTTACCCCGCAACAGTATCTGCTACAATGCCAGCAGGAAAGGAGGATGTGTCACTAATGTACTGAACGAGTACACAAGCTTGACGCTAAGGGGAGGGCTTGCTAAAATGTGGGGGGCTGGGGATATAGCTCAGCGGGAGAGCACTGCGTTCGCAACGCAGGGGTCGGGGGTTCGAATCCCCCTATCTCCACGGGCCCCTGTAGCTCAGAGGATAGAGCGGCGGCTTCCTAAGCCGCGCGTCGGGGGTTCGACTCCCTCCAGGGGCGGTAGGGGTGTAGCTCAGCTGGGAGAGCAGCGGTCTCCAAAACCGCAGGTCGGGGGTTCGAGTCCTCCCACCCCTGCCAGAATTTTGATATGTGGGGATAGAGGGCTGCTGGGGGAGGGCGGTGAGGGTCATAGATAGCTGCTTAAAGGCCGGGCTGCAGGTAATTGTTCAGACCACAGCCACCCGTTGGAACCTGGAGAAAGCCCCCTAAGTTATTAGCTTCGCCCAGGACCGGGGGGCCACCTCCTTTAACCTCCCGCTCTGCTACGAGGTGGCTTGATTGCACCCTGCCAAACATATGCAACCCCTATTGAGCTACACTACACTAGATTGCATACCAACCGGACATAATCCCTTCTCCCTCGCCTCACCCGAAAATGTTGCTGGTCACCACTGGAGGTTAAAGTCAGCATAGCCATCAGGAAGAGCCTGGGCCGTGTGTATTACGGCTACTGGGTTTTGGCTGCCGGTTCCCTTATCCTCGCTATTGGCTATAGCTTCTTATGGTATGGCTTTACCGTCTTCTTCCTGCCCTTGAGCCGGGATCTGGGGGTGAGCCGGACGGCCATATCCCTGCTGTATGGGATGGGGCGCATAGAGGCGGGAGTTCAGGGGCCGGTGGTAGGAAGGCTGATTGACCGCTTTGGTCCCCGGTGGATAATATTCACCGGAGGTGCCTTGACCGGAATAGGGTTCATTCTGCTCTCATGGGCTCAGAGCTACTGGGGTGTACTGCTCATCTTTGTCCTCGTTATCTCCGTAGGCTACAATACAGGCTTCTATCACCCAGTCTCCACAGCGATAAACAGCTGGTTTATCCGGCGCCGTGCCACCGGGTTTGCAGTCTTGGACTCTGTAGGAAGCTTGGGGGCAGTGGTACTGGTCCCTCTGCTGGCCTACTGGGTGCTTAGCTTCGGATGGCGCACCGGGGCACTCATGGCGGGTATCATCACTCTGGTGGTGGCGTTGCCCCTGGCCCTCCCCTTCCACCGCTCCCCCGAGTCCAGGGGGCTCCACCCCGACGGCAGGGCGCCGGAACGCCATCCAGGCAACCCTACGGCAGAAACGGCGCTGACAGTAGACTTCACTGTTAGAGAGGCCATTGGCACTGCCAACTACTGGCTTCTTACCCTGACCACAACCCTTCGCCTCTCCGTTACCGGGGCGGCTGCTGCCCATATGGTACCCATCCTGGTTTGGAAAGGCGTGGACGAGGCCAGCAGTGCTTACCTGGTGAGCCTGTTCGCGTTTGGCACCATCGCTACCCCGTTGCTGATGGGCTGGCTGGGAGACCGGTGGAGCAAGTCCCAACTCAGCGCCTTAGGTATCCTGGTGTGTGTAGGCGGTTTCCTCTTGCTGCTACGCAGTTCTTCCCCGCTGGCCCTTTATTCTTTCCCCCTCACTATGGCGGTGGCGCTGGGGACAGCGCCGCTCAACTGGTCTCTGGTGGGCGACTTCTACGGGCGGGGCAGCTATGGCACCCTACGAGGCATTATGCGAATGGCCAACGGGGCAGGTGCCTTTTTGGCGCCTGTCTATGCTGGTTGGACCTTTGATCACACCGGCAGCTATGGTGAGGTGCTTTTGGTGTTCGCTGTGGTCCTTCTTGTCTCCGCCTTTCTGTTTTTCCTTCTTGCTCCGCCATCACAGCCCCGGCGTAGCTAAGCCTGATGCCGGGCGCTCGGCAGCAGCAACATAAGTCCATACTGTTACCTCATTGCCCTCGAGAATAAATGAGACTATAATCCCACCATATCGGAGCAGTCCATTCTCTTTGGATAGCTAATCGGTGGTTTGTAGCGTAGCATGTGCAAGGGAGGAAACTTCTGTGAGTAAAACCTTACTTGGTCCCAGAATGCTGCTTTTCCCAAGGCCGACGCTCTTGGTCGGGGCGAATGTCGACGGAAAGCCAAATTTCTTGACTGTCGCCGCTTGTGGTGTTGCTAACATTGAACCCCCTATGATTTCCGTTGCCATACATCACCGTCGCTATACCCATAAGGGCATGATGCAGAACCTGACATTTTCTGTGAACATA
>JASLQE010000066.1 GCA_030744635.1 Dehalococcoidia bacterium
GGCTTCCCGTGATAGTTCCCGGAGCCTGCCCAACCGCTAGGCCCCAGGGACTGTTGCTCTGATAATATGCATGACACTATTGAGTGTCACTCATCATTATGAACGAGAGCAATCTGACCAACAGCAGTATTTGGCATTTCCGGAGGGAGGAATACTGGGTACGCTGGCTACGGATATTGACAAGGCCGTTTGGCTGACAGATAATTGGTTAGTGACAATTTTCCTAAGGACTGGTCTAAAGCAATGGTAAGGATACGGTTACGTCGTACAGGTGCGCGTAACCAGCCGTCCTACAGGGTGGTGGTGGCGGATGCCCGTTCGCCGCGGGACGGCTTGGTTATTGATTCCATCGGGTTTTATAACCCTCTCCCGGACCCGCCTCAAATGGCCATAGATGAGGAAAAGGCACTCATCTGGCTGCGGCGGGGGGCTCAGCCTAGCGAGCCGGTGGCCAGGCTACTGGCCAAGTCCGGTATTCTGCAGAAGGTCGGTGGCCAGGAATGATGATGGAAGACCATGCAGGCGTTGATCGTATGAAGGGGTTGGTGGAGTATATAGCCCGGTCCATTGTGGAGGCCCCAGACGAGGTTACCATCAGTGAGGCTGAGGGTGAGCGCGGCATCGTACTCCGTCTCCAGGTGGCCCCCGATGATAAGGGTAGGGTCATAGGCAAACAGGGGCAGGTGGCCCAAGCCATGCGTACGCTTCTCAGGGTGGCTGGTACCCGGGCCCACGCGCGGGTGCAATTAGAAATAGTGTGACGCTGGATGCTCTCGGCCCGTGACAGAGAGCAGGCTCGGACTATGATGGAGATGTTCCGTCATCTGGCACCGAGCTATGACCGAATTAACCGGTTCATCAGCCTGGGTGGAGACCTGCGGTGGAGGCAGCGGGCGGCCGATGAGGCCATGAAAAGCAGGCCCGCCCTGCTGCTGGACCTGGCTACCGGTACAGGTAAGATGGCTCAGGCCGTGCAACGCAAGGGAGGTAAAGTGGTGGCGGTTGACCTGAGTCCCAGCATGCTGGACATCGCCGCTACAGAGGCAGGCAAGGGCACCGCTCTCCTCTTGGGCCATGTACTGAAGCTACCCTTCCAGGATGACAGCTTTGATGCCCTGACTATCGCTTTTGCGCTACGGGACTTCCCCGGCCTGGCTGGCCCCTTCCGAGAAGGCTATCGGGTGCTGAGGCCAGGGGGAAAGCTGGTATGTGTTGAGCTGAGCCAGCCACAGCGCTGGGCGGCCTTGTTTCATCACCTGTACATGAACCGGGCTGTGCCTGCCATTGGCCGATGGCTGGGTGGGAGAGCAAGAGATTATATGTTTCTGCAGCATTCGGTGGCAAGTTTCCCGACGGCACCCGAGCTTGCCCGAGTGCTGGAGTCAGTAGGTTTTCGGCAGGTGCGATTCCGGAGGCTCGCCGCAGGCGCGGTGGCAATTCATTATGGTTGTAAGAGCTATGGCTAAAAGAGCATCGCAAGAACCGGTGCCCGAGGTAGTGGTCATGCGTTTGCCGCTGTATTTGCGGGCGCTGAATCTGATTGAGGACCGGGTGGACATAATCAACTCTCAGGAGCTGGGGGATACCCTCCAGCTCACCCCTGCCCAGATACGCAAGGACCTTAGCTATTTCGGCAAATTTGGCAAGCAGGGGCGGGGTTACAATGTCAGGACGCTGATACAGGAGCTGAGGCGCATTCTGGGCTTGGACCGGGAGTGGAAGATGGTCCTGGTGGGTGTGGGTCGGTTGGGTCGGGCCATTCTGGCCTACGGCCGGTTCCCGCGCTCTGGATTCGTTGCGGTGGCCGCATTTGATGCCGATAGCGGGATGGTGGGCAAGAAAGTAGCTGGAGTGCCGGTGTTGCATGTATCCGATTTACCGGCGGTGGTAGCAAGGGAGGGCATAAGCATAGGCATAGTCTCTGTGCCGCCATCCCATGCGCAGCAGGTGATTGATGATCTGGTACACGCCGGGGTGAAGGCGATTCTAAACTATGCTCCGGTGGCCGCCAAGGTTCCGCCAGGGGTGAAGCTACGGGACATAGACCCCGTGGTGGCCGCACAGAGCATGACATATTACCTGAAACAGGATTCTGCGGTGGAGGAGTTCAGTCCCTACTGATGGGTTTTTCGGGGCGGCGGCGCCTCTGGGCTACATGAAGGCGGGCAAGAGCGCGGCGTAAAGCGGCTTCAGACTTTAGCAGATCCATCCCGGCTTCGCGGCTTGCCAACCTGTCACCGGCCCGCTGTCGGGCCTCTTCCGCCCGCGCCAGGTCTATCTCCTCTGCCCGTTCAGCGGTATCCGCCAGTACCACCACCCGGTCCGGGCGCACTTCCAGGAACCCCCCGGAGATGGCCAGATAGGTATCGTCGCCGCCCTTGCGCAGCACAATCTCCCCCGGCGCCAGCATAGTCATCAGCGGGGTATGGTGGGGCAGAATGCCCAGTTGACCTTCTACCCCGGGGGCCAGCACCAGGTCCACTTCATCGGATAGCACCGCCCGCTCGGCGGTGACTATATCTATCTTCAAAGGCATGACACCCTCACCCCCTGACCTGAAAGACCCATACTACTATGCTGCCTCCATCTGGCGGGCCTTCTCCACGGCATCCTCTATACCGCCGACAAATAAGAAGGCCTGCTCCGGCAGACCGTCGTGCTGCCCCTCCAGGATTTCCTTAAAGCCCCTCACCGTATCCTTGATGGCCACATATTTACCCTCCATGCCCGTGAATTGCTCCGCCACATGGAAAGGCTGTGACAGGAAGCGCTGGATGCGCCGTGCCCGGGCCACCGCCAGCTTGTCCTCTTCGGAAAGCTCATCCACACCCAGGATGGCGATGATATCCTGGAGGTCCTTGTAGCGCTGTAGCACCCGCTGCACCCCCCGGGCCACCTGGTAGTGCTCCTCGCCCAGCACCCTGGGGTCAAGAATGCGGGAGTTGGAGGTCAGTGGGTCCACCGCGGGGTATATGCCCATCTCGGAAATGGAGCGTTCCAGGGCGATGACGGCGTCCAGGTGGCCGAAGGTGGCCACGATGCCGGGGTCAGTGTAATCATCCGCCGGCACATATATGGCCTGGAAGGAGGTGATGGAGCCTTTCTTGGTGGTGGTAATCCTCTCTTCAAGCTCGCCCATTTCAGTGGAAAGGGTGGGCTGGTAGCCCACCGAGGATGGCATCCGGCCAAGCAGGGCGGAGACCTCCATGCCGGCCAGGGCATAGCGGTAGATGTTATCAATGAACATGAGCACATCCTGGCCCTCGGTATCCCGGAAGTACTCGGCCATGGTGAGGCCGGTAAGGCCGATGCGGAGCCGGACTCCGGGAGGCTCGTTCATCTGGCCGAAAACGAGCACCGTTTTATCTATTACACCGGACTCCCTCATCTCCCGCCACAGGTCGTTACCCTCGCGAGAGCGCTCTCCGACGCCGGCGAACACGGAGTAGCCGCCGTGGACCGTTGCGATGTTATGAATGAGCTCCTGAATGACCACGGTCTTGCCCACCCCGGCACCGCCATAGGCCCCGGTCTTCCCTCCGCGTGTGAAGGGGGTGATGAGGTCAATGACCTTGATGCCGGTCTCCAGCATCTGGATAGAGGTCTCCTGCTCGGTCAGGGGCGGTGGCTGGCGGTGGATGGACCAGCGCTCGGTGCTCTCCACCGGGCCCAGGTTGTCTATGGCCTCGCCGAACACATTAAACAGGCGGCCCAGGCCGGCGGTGCCCACCGGCACGGAAATAGGTTGGCCGGTATCGTTTACCTCCTCCCCTCGCTTCAGGCCTTCGGTGGGGGTAAGGGCCAGGCAGCGCACCCAGTTGTTGCCCATGTGCTGCTGTACCTCAAGCACAATCTGCTCTTCCCCATCCCTGGGTATGTTCAGGCTGTTGTAGATGGCGGGCAACTGCTCCGGCGGGAACTCTACATCTACCACGGTGCCGATAACCTGTGCTACCTTGCCTGTGGCCATGGTTCTCCTATTCCTTGTCTATTCCAGCGCAATCTTCGTGCCAATCATGTCCAGGAGCTCGTTGGTGATGGCCTCCTGGCGGGCTTTGTTGAATACCAGGGTAAGCTCTTTGAACAGGTCTTTGGCGCTATCGGTCGCATTGCGCATGGCTACCATACGGGCTGATTGCTCGCTGGCTATGGTCTCCAGGATGGCGCGGTATACTTGCATCTCCACAAAACGAGGCAGAAGCTGGCCCAGCACGTAGGAGGCGTTGGGCTCAAAGATGTATTCCACATTCTGGCCCGCGGGAAACTCGGTTGGCTCTACCGGCAGAAGCTGGCGTACCACGGGGTTTTGCGTTACGGTGGAAACGAACTGGGGGTAAATCAGGTAGACCCGGTCTGTTTTTCCAGAGGCGTAGTCCTCTGTCACCACTTTGGCGATGGGGGCGATGTCTAGAAGGCCGGGCCTGTCTCCCATATCCGTGAACTCGGCCAGGACTTGCTGGCCGCATCGTTTGCAGAAGTCACGACCCTTGCGGCCCACCGCCACCGCTGAGACAGGCACTTCCTGCTCCATGATGAAGTTAGAGGCCACGCGAATGATATTGCTGTTAAGGGCACCGCAAAGCCCCCGGTCAGTAGTGATGAGGAGCATCTGTACACGCTGCACGGGGCGGACCTCCAGCAGGGGGTGAATGGCCCCTTCCTGACTGGGCGGGATGGCGGCGCTGAGGTTGGCAATGACCTGGCGTATTTTCTCATCGTAGGGCCTGGCGGCCAGGGCCCGTTCCTGTGCCCGCTTCATGCGGGAGGCGGCCACCATCTCCATGGCCTTGGTGACCTTACCGATGCTCTGCACCGACCGGATGCGTCGCTTGATAAGACGGGTGTTAGGCATTCTGTCCCTTCGGTCCTATAAGGCCACCGTC
The DNA here is from genome assembly GCA_030744635.1 of Dehalococcoidia bacterium. Classification (GTDB taxonomy): domain Bacteria; phylum Chloroflexota; class Dehalococcoidia; order JACVQG01; family JAHKAY01; genus JASLQE01. The sequence goes on from JASLQE010000066.1 coordinate 4,884, forward strand.
TGTTTGAACTCGCTGAGGGCGTCCCGCAAAGCGGCTTCGGTCTTTTCGCTTATGTCCCCCTCGGACGAGATGGCCTGGACGATGTCCGGGTGGCGGGTCTCCATGAAGCGGTGTAGCTCCTCCTCCCAGCGGCCCAGGTTCTCCACGGGCACATCGTCTATAAAGCCGTTTACCGCGGCGAAGAGGATGGCTACCTCCCGGTTCAGAGCCATGGGTTCCCACTGAGGCTGCTTGAGGATTTCGGTAAGGCGTGTGCCGCGCTCTAACTGCATGCGGGTGGCCCGGTCTAACTCGCTGGTGCCGAACTGGGCAAAAGCGGCCAGCTCCCGGTACTGGGCCAGCTCCATTCGCAGCCTACCAGCCACCTTTTTCATAGCGCGGGTCTGGGCAGCGCCGCCCACACGGGAAACGGACAGGCCGGCGTTGATGGCCGGGCGTATGCCGGCATTGAACAGGTCCGTCTCCAGATATATCTGGCCGTCGGTAATGGAGATGATATTGGTCGGGATATAAGCCGAAATGTCACCTGCCTGTGTCTCCACAACGGGCAGCGCGGTAAGAGAGCCGCCGCCGTGGTCATCAGAAAGCTTGG
>JASLQE010000067.1 GCA_030744635.1 Dehalococcoidia bacterium
CATAAGCCCTTTCGCCAAGCACCGATGGGTGGGCCGGTGGCTCAGGCGGCCCCCTTGTACTTCTCCTGGAGGGTGAGGATGGTGGAGGGGTCGGATAGGGTCGATACATCCCCCACCGCCCGGCCCTCGGCTATGTCCCGCAGGAGGCGGCGCATAATCTTACCGCTCTGGGTCTTGGGCAGCTCAGCGGTGAAGACTATCTGGTCCGGGCGGGCGATGGGACTGATTTTATCGGATATGTAGTCCTTCAGGGGGGCCTCCAGGTTTACGGGGCCATCAGTGCCGACTTTCACAGTGACAAAGCACACCAAGACCTCTCCTTTTATGGGATGGGAGCGGCCTATGGCGGCGGCCTCGGCCACCGCGGGGTGGGCCACTAGGGCGCTCTCCACCTCCATGGTTGATAGCCGGTGCCCGGCTATGTTTAGCACATCATCCGCGCGGCCCAGCACCCAGATATAGCCGTCCTCGTCCTTGCGGGCGCTATCGCCGGTGAAGTAGATGCCGGGGAAGCGGTTCCAGTAGGCTTGTATATAGCGCTTCGGGTTGCCGTATATGGTGCGCAGCATGGCGGGCCAGGGGCGGGTAACCACCAGGTAGCCGCCCTGGCCGTGGGGGAGGGGCTGGCCCTGCTCGTCCACCACCTCGGCCTCCACCCCGGGGAAGGGCAGGGTGGCCGAGCCGGGCTTGAGCTCGGTAAGGCCCGGAAGGGGGGTGAGCATAATCATGCCGGTCTCTGTTTGCCACCAGGTGTCCACAATGGGGCAGCGGCCACCACCCACCTTCTCCCAGTACCACATCCAGGCCTCAGGGTTAATGGGTTCACCCACCGAGCCCAGCAAGCGCAGGCTGGAGAGGTCTCGTTCATGGAGCCATTCCCTTCCCCAGCTAATAGCGGCCCGGACGACGGTGGGGGCGGTGTAGAACACACTGACATGGTACTTCTCTATGATGCGCCACATCCGGTCGCGGGCATGGTAGTCCGGTGCTCCCTCATATATCACGGTAGTAGCGCCGCAGAGGAGCGGGCCGTAGACCACATAGCTGTGGCCTGTTATCCAGCCGATATCTGCGGTGCACCAGTAGACATCATCCTCTTTCATGTCCAACACCCATCTAGTAGTGGCGTATACCCCGACCATATAACCCCCGGTGGTGTGCACCACCCCTTTGGGCTTGCCGGTGGTACCGCTGGTGTAAAGGATGAAGAGCATGTCCTCGCTGTCCAGGGGTGTTGAAGGGCATTGGGTGGAGACCCCGGCTACCCCTTCATCCCACCACAGGTCCCGTCCCGGAGTCATGGGTGCTCCCTTCCCCGCCCGCCTCACCACCACCACCTTCTCTACCGACGGGCAGTCCGCCAGGACCTTATCGGTGGCCTCTTTGAGTTCCAGTAGCTGTCCCCGGCGGTAAGCGCCGTCCACGGTCACCAGGATGCGGGAGCCAGCGTTGTTGATACGCTCCTGCAGGGCCTCCGGGCTGAAGCCTGAGAAGACTACATTATGTACCGCCCCGATACGGGCACAGGCCAGCATGGCGATGACCGCCTCTGGAATCAGCGGCATGTAGAGCGATACTCGGTCCCCCTTTCCCACGCCCAGGTCTGTGAGGAGGTTGGCGAAGCGACACACCTCCTGGTGCAGCTCACCGTAGGTGAGAGAGCGGCTGTCCCCCGGCTCCCCCTCCCACAGCAGGGCCGGCTTATCCGCCCTGTGGGGCAGGTGACGGTCCAGGCAGTTGTGGGAGAGGTTCGTATGGCCGCCCAGGAACCACTGGGCGTGGGGCGGGTCCCACTGTAGCACCTGGTGCCACGGCCTGTGCCAGATAAGCTCCCGGGCAAAGCCCTCCCAGAAAGAATCCGGGTCCTGGCGGGCGCGTTCGTATACGGCGGGGTCATGGATGTTGGCCTGGTGGCTGAAGCCGCCGGGAGGGGGAAAGCGGCGCTTCTCCTCCAGTAGAGTGGATATGGGTTGCGCCGGCCCGGCCCCCGATTTGTCCACAGTGTACCTCCCCTCCGATATATGGCATTAATAGCACACACCGGGTGGTACTTCAACGGTGATAGTGGAGGTCGTTTAGCAAGCATTGCCCCCCCCACCCCCCGCCCGCCCAGTTAGATTCTTCTGGGGGGCTAAGCCCCCCAGGCCCCCGGAGGGGTTCCTCTATATATAGGGCCATACGGCCATACTTCCGCCAAACAGGCTCTGCACTTTTGGTATCCACGCTTATAAGCGACCTCACGGTGCGGTTTTTCCGGTAATGATGCCGGACTATGGTGGGCAGGCTCCAACAAATGTATCCTTAAGAGCGAAAAGACCGCCTGTACGAATGTGAAAAGTTGACTTATCGCTTTACACGATGTTAACATCCGGGCGGAATCGCCAGGACTATCAAAGACTAAGGGAGGGAGCGTCTATGGCTGGGATTGTACGCTTTGGCGCTTATGTTCCACTACACCGTCTGGGCAAAGAGACGGATGGGTGGACCACAGCAGGTGAAAGGGCCACCGCCAACTTTGACGAGGACAGTATCACCATGGCGGTTGCCGCCGCGCTGGACTGCCTGGAAGGGGTGGATCGCAAACGGGTGGACGGGGTCTTCTTCGCCTCCACCTCCTCCCCCTACCATGAGAAGGACGCCGCCCCCCTCATTGCTACCGCCTGCGACCTCCGAGAGGACATCCGCACCGCTGACTTCACTAACTCCCTGAGGGCTGGCACCACTGCCCTTCAGGCGGCGCTGGATGCGGTAAAGGCCGGTTCCGCGCGCAGTATTCTGGTTACCACGGCCGAGATGCGCAACGCCCAGCCCCGCTCCGATGCCGAGGCCAACCT
>JASLQE010000068.1 GCA_030744635.1 Dehalococcoidia bacterium
GGAGGCTTTTCAAAAGCTGTGTGATTCCTGCCACCCCGGGGGCGATGCAGGCCTGGGCCCGTCGTTACTGGGCCTGGACCAGGTTATCTTCGCAGGTGCGACACGGGAAGGCGTGGGGTCTATGCCAGCCTATAACACCGCCCGCCTGAGTGACCGGGACCTTGAGGCCATGTACGCTTACCTGCTGGCCATGGCCCAGGGGCCTACCACTCCATCCGAGCCCACCGCCACCCCCATTGCAGGGGGGCCACCGGCTATACCACACCCCCTGGAAGGCAGGGACCAGTGCCTGGGATGCCACGCTTCGGGCGCTCCGGACTTCCCCCAGGTGCCGGAGGACCATGCCGCCAGGACCAACGACATTTGCACCAATTGCCACTCTGCCAGTGTCAGTCCCGCTCCCTCTCCCACACCGACTGCGCCGGTGGCTACGGCTACCCCTGAGCCTGAGGAGCGGGAAAAGGGAGAAAAACCCGAGGAGGGGCCTTCGGGTATTCCACACACTCTGGAGGGGCGAGACCAGTGTCTGGGGTGTCACGGCTCCGGCATCCCATCCTTCCCTCAGGTACCGGACATCCACGCCGGGAGGACGAACGATATCTGCACGCTCTGCCATTCCTCAAAGGGGTAGGGCAGGGTGTGACTTGAGCCCGCTACGCCGTCTGGTGCGCCTGGGGGAGGGCCACGGTGGCCCAGGCGATGGAGACGGTCTCTCCCCTCTGGTTCTCGCCGTTTAGCTCGCAGTCTACCAGCAGCATATCACCATCACGGCGCTTCTCGGCCACCTTGCCCTTGAGCCACAAGGTGTCCGCCAGATAGTGGGGGCGGCGTAGCTGCACCCGCAGCCGTTTGAGAGAGCCATCGTCACCCATCCAGTTGGTGAGTAGGTGGGAGAACCAGGAGATGCGCTGGTTGCCGAAGTCAAAGCCACCCCCCACCCCCAAGGCCTGGGCGAACGCCTCATCCCAGTGCCACCGCATCAGGAAATCGGGTATGCCCGTCTCGGGGTCGGCTACGAATGCCTTTGGGTGTTTCTCGCGGTAAGCGAGGGCCACGGCGCTGGCCCTGAAGAAGGGCGCTCCGGAGCCGGCCAGCCAGGTCATCATCTCGGTAACCGTAAGGGGCCCTTTTACCACCTGTCCCAGAGAGTCACCCACCGCCACATCCTCCCAGTAGCGGGGCACTGACCCCCGCCTATCATCCTTGTCGTATTCCCGGGCGATACTCTCCAGCTCTTCCGTGGAATAGCGGTGCTTGGTGCGGGGCTGGTATTTCCCCTTCTCTTTCACCCGCTGCCGCTCCCCCCTTACCCACAGCCGGCGCACACGGGCCACCTCTCCTCCATCGGAGCGGCGGTAAATGGTCTCCTCATATTGATGGATACTCCCCCAGCCCCCCTCCCTCTCCACTACCTCGGCCACGGCATAGCTGGCATTGATACGCTCCCCGGGGCGTACCACATCCTTAAAGTGCCAGTCGTCCTCGGCCCACAGGGCGGGTACACCGGGGAGGCCGGTGGCGACCATGGCCCCGCTATAGCTGCTGAAGGTGTACAGGAAAGTAGGAGGGGCAATGATACTCCGCCACCGTGTGGCGGCGCCGTAGTCCTCATCACCCCACAGCGGGTTATCGTCACCGGTGCCCTGGGCGAAGTGCCAGAAGGCATCACGGGAGGTCTCCTGGTTCCAGCCCTGTATGGGGAATTCGTTTCCGATTCGGCTGCGGAGGTCTGCCAGGCCCTTTTCCAGGTCGCTCTTCTCCACTGTTGTTCTCCTTGGTATGGACCTCGCCACTGAGTTGGGGTGATGGCCCGTTACGCTTTACCGTAGCTAATTCATCTGCTAAGCTTACAGCAATATTAACACGGTGGAGGCTGGGGTGTCCCTTTCCGGAAACCAACGGGATGTTGGAGGGCTGTACTACGGATGGGTGATAACCTTCGCCATGTTCCTGGTGGTCTTCCTCTTCTGGGGTACCTTCTACAGCTTCGGCGTATTCTTCAAGCCCCTGGCGGCTGACTTCGGCTGGGGGCGGGCGGCTACGTCCGGCCCTTTCTCGCTAAGCATGCTGGTACAGGGGCTTATGGGCATCGGGGCCGGTCTGCTGGCCGACCGTGTCAGCCCCCGGGGCATCATCGGGGTGGGCGGGATAGTGACCGCTATCGGCTACATGCTCATGTCACGGATGACGGGACTACTGGAGTTTTACCTCTACTTCGGGGTGCTGGTGGCTGCGGGGATGAGCGTTAGCTATGTGGTCCCGGTGGCCGTCATACCCCGCTGGTTTGAAGCCCGCCGGGGCCTGGCCCTAGGCATCGCCATGGCTGGGGTTGGTGCGGGCAACATGGTCTTCCCACCGCTATTCACCCAGCTAATCGGTGCCCACGGGTGGCGCACTACCTACCTGCTGCTGGGAATCGGCATCGGCGTGGTATCGGTGGCCGTGTCCCTGTTGCTCAGGCCCGCCCCTATACCGGAGGAGGCCATGGTGGGCCTCTCCCGGGACTTCTCCCTGATGAGAGCCATGGCCACCCCCGCTTTCTGGCTGCTTGGCAGTATCTGGATACTGGTGGCAATACCCCTGCAGATTATGGTGGTACACCTGGTGAACTACGCCACCGATGTGGGGGTGACCGCTACCGCCGCCGCCTTTGCCCTGACCATGATGGGCCTGGCCAACATGGTCTCCCGTATCGGTGTGGGCAGCGTCTCCGATAGGTTGGGGGATAAGCTGACCTATTATATATGCCTGGGACTTCAGGCAATCGTGCTGCTGGCCCTGATGCGAGCCTGGGGGGTAATGGGGTTCTACGCTGCCGGGCTGCTCTTCGGCATCGGCTACGGTGGGGGTGGGGTGGTGTACCCCAAGATTGTGGCCGGGGTGTTTGGCGTGCGGTTCCTGGGTGGGATAATAGGCGTGCTCAGCTTTGCCTGGTATGTGGGAGCGGCATTTGGGGCACCGATGGCCGGGTTTATCTTTGACAGGACCTCCAGCTACCAGGGGGCCTTCCTGGTGGGAGGGCTGATTATGGCGGTGGCTACGGTGCTGGTATCGGTACTTTTCCGCTTGCGCCACACCCTCAAGGCCCAGGTGCCAGCGCCGTAAGGCCCTCAGGCGAACGGGGTCACTGCGTGACGCTCATGCCTCCACATAATACCCTTCGGCGAGGCCGATGCAGCGCCCGGCATAGCGCTTTTTACGCAATAAAGAGTGGCATCCTACTCAAACAGCTTGCTGTCATACCGGGTGTCCCTCTCGTGCATCGCCGCCTTCACCCCCTTGTTTATCTTCTCCCGGAACAGGTTGGACTCGCCCGGCTCGTAATGGATGTTGGTCTGCAGACTGTGGCCTATATATCCCGCCGATTGCCCCGCCGTCACCCCCATGATGTCCAGGGCCGCTCAAAGTTGGCCTTGCCTATAACAATGGCATCAAAAGGCTGCTGGGCAATGGTCTGGGCCACCTTGTCCACCTCCTCCTCAAACTTGTCCAGGGGAACCATCCGGTTAATCAGGCCGCAGTCCAATGCCTCCTGGGCGTTGAGAGGCGTTCCGGTGAGCATCATCTCCTTGACCTTCCGAACGCCCATGGTATGCATGAAAAGGACGATGCTGCCCGGGGGGCTGATGTAGCAGTAGCCGGGGTGGGTGAAGCGGGCATCCTCGCTGGCGATGGCTATATCACAGGCCAGGGCCAACTCGTGGTGGCCCCCCGTAGCAGTAACCATGTATCTGGGCGATGGTGGCCTTGTCGCAGTAGAGTATGGTCTGCACGATGCCTCGCCGTCCCCAGAAAACGCTGTCGTCCCAGCTCAGCCGGCGGCGCTGGCTGGGGTGGCGCTCCTCCTCCCCCCAGCCGTGCTGCACGGTCAGGCTGGTAGCATGGGGTGGAGTGCCGGGGTGTAGCTGAGCTTGACAGACGTCGGGGCATTCACTAAAATCGCCCCATGGCTAAAGTATCCGTTTTCTACGACGGGGTCTTTGCGGGACTCACCGGCAGGGAGAAGGAATGGGTGGAGCTGGAGGTTTCTGATTTCTTACACCTGGTGGACAAGCTCTCACGGGAACACGGCGATAGGTTTCGGGAGGCGGTGCTGGACACTGAGAGGATGGAGATCCGGGCGGGAGTCAGCGTTCTCAACAACGGGCGAAGGGTGGAGCTAAAGACCCCTCTACAGGAAGGAGACGAGATAGCTTTCCTTATCTCTATCGCTGGAGGTGCCGATGGCTAAGGTATTCAGGGCAGACCCCGAGTTTTGCGACGGCTGCCGCATCTGCGAAATGGCGTGTTCGCTCATCAAGACCAAACAGGTAAACCCCTATTTAGGGAGAATAAGGGTCCTTCGGGACAGGGACACAGGCTCCCGCCCTCTATTCTGCCGGCACTGCACCCGGCCCCTGTGTCAGGAGGCCTGCCCCGTCCCCCAGGCGATGACCCGGGACAGCGTCACGGGGGCTGTGGCCATCCAGCAGCAGCACTGCATAGGCTGCCTGGCATGTGCCGAGGCCTGTCCCTTTGACGCCATCTGGGTAGGCCCGGACAGGGAGATGCTAAAGTGCGACCTGTGCGACGGCGACCCGGTTTGCGTCCGCTACTGCCCTTCCAAACCGATACCGGACCCGGATACCTCCACCAATGCCTATTTGTCCTGCCTGCAGTATGTGGAACCGCGCCGCGTGAACAGGGGGTAATGATAACATGGCTGGATACGGCAATATCCTTTATGTAGATTTAACCCAAGGCAAGGTCAAGCAGCGCCCCATAGATTCCTCCCTACGCCGCCGGTACCTGGGCGGCGAGGGTATAAACTCATATCTCCTGTGGGAGCACTTCCAGCAGGCGGATCCCCAACGTGAGCCCCGGGAAGCGGACAATGTGCTCATCGCCGGGCTGGGCTGCCTGGGGGCTACCCCTTACGGGGCGGGCAGCAAGATGAAGTGGACCTTCAAGTCCCCCGTCACCCACATGTTTGGGGACAGCGTCAGTGGCGGCCACTTCAGCTCCAACCTGCGCTGGGCCGGATATGACCATATGGTCATTACGGGCAGGGCCAAGAGCCCCGTCTACCTCCTTATTCAGGACGACAAGGTGGAGATAAAGGACGCCCAGCACCTGTGGGGGTTGAATGTCATGGAGGCGGATGACCGCATCCGGGCCGAGTTGGGGGAAGAGGTGGAGACCGCCCTGGTGGGCAGGGCCGGGGAGAACCAGGTGGCCCATAGCTCCATAAGCGTCAGCCGCCACCGCTCCGCCGGGCGTGCCGGGGGTGGCTGCGTGATGGGCTCCAAAAACCTCAAGGGCATCGCCGTGGTGGGCACCCGCGGTGTAGCCATACACAACCCCGCAGCCTTCTTCCAGTCCATGGATAAGCTTAACGATGCCTTTGCCGCCAACGCCAGGACCCGGGACGGCTGGAAGAGCTTCGGCACCCTTATTATCACCGGGCACTACCAGCGCACTTTCGTGAACGCTTTCCGCAACCAGCAGGAGCCTCGGCTCCCTGATGAGAAGTATCAGAAGCTGAGCCACCGCTGGTGGAAAGCTAATCTGAGCAAGGGTTTCCTGAGTTGCTCACCAGGCTGCGCCACCGGCTGTAGCGACTGGTACAAACTGAAGGGCAACGAGTCACCCTATGCCCAGCAGCACGCCGGGGAGGTGGGCAGGAGGCCGGAATACCTGGGTATTGCGAGCTTCGGCATCACGACCGATGTCCCCGATATGCCGGCGGTAGCTAAACTGACCGGGCTGTGCAACGAGTACAGCATGGACCTGGTGGAGACGGGCGCTATTTGCGGCCTGCTGCTGGAGCTGGCGCAACGGGGCATTATCACGGATGCCGATACCGAGGAGTGGTGGGACCAGCCCATCCCTCTGCAATGGGGTGACTACGCCACCATAGAGCGTATGATCCACTCGCTGGGGAACAGCAAAGACCCGCTGGGGGTGATGTTCAAAGACGGGCTACTCAGGGGTGCGCAGCTCCTGGAGGAGCGAAAGGGCGCCCCAGTCCTTCAATACGCCAACTACGGCAAGGGGGGTGCCGCCTTCACCGAGGAGCTCAGACACCGCCCCGGCTGGATGGTCAACATGGCCGTCGGTGCCCGGGGCGCCGACCACCTGAAAGGCATGCTCACCATGGATGTCAAAAGCCGGGGAGAGATCGCCCTCAAGCACTTCGGCAGGGCTGATGTCATGGACGAGTACCTCAACTCGGAGCAGAAGGGGGCCTTCACGGCGTTGGGCGAGAGCCACACCGCCATAACCAACTCCCTGGGCATTTGCACCATGCTGGCCGGTTCGGACCCCATACGCTACCCCCTGGAGCTTTTCAGCGACGCCGTGTATGCCGCCTCCGGCCTGAGGATAACCCCGGAGGAGATGGACCAGGCCGGCGAGAGGATAGTGAACCTGGAAAAGGCCTTCAACTCCCTCCTGGGTTTCCGCCGGGAGCATGACTCGGTATGCTACCGGTGGCAGAAGGAAGGGGTATCCGAAGGGACGGGCAAGGGTTGGAAGGCCGAGGACTATATGGACAAGGCACTGGATGAATATTACCGCTTCCATGGCTGGGATGAGCAGACCTCGCTGCCCACGCGCCAGAAGCTGGTGGAGCTCGGCCTGGAAGATGTGGCCCAGGTGCTGGATAAGAACAGCGCCCTGGCCTGAGGAGGAGCATTGGCACAGAAGGGTGAGTCCACAGCCATCGGCCCTCACCCCCTGAGCGGCATCAGGGTCCTGGCAGTAGAGCACTTCAGGATGGGTCCCCACGGCACAATGATGCTGGCGGATGCCGGCGCGGAAGTCATAAAGGTGGAACCACCCGAGGGCGAGCAGGGTAGGGCCATGACGGTGAGGAGCAGCGACGGGCGCGATGTTGCCTTCCTGGCCCCCAGCCTCTCCCGCAACAAAAAGAGCGTCACCATTAACCTGCAAAACAGGGAGGGCGTAGAGCTCTTCAAGTCACTGGTTAAAGTATCGGACATCGTGTGGGAGAACATGAGGCCCGGGGTCATGGACAGACTCGGGGTAGGCTATGACACCCTCAAGGAAGTCAACCCGGGCATAATCTTCGTGTCCCTCAGCGGCTTCGGCCAGGGGGACATATTGCCGGGGCCGTACATGGACCGGCCCGCCTTTGACGCCATCGGCCAGGGCCTGTCCGGTCTCATGTTCGCCGCGGGCTACTCAGAGCAGCCGCCGCTTTACAACACGGCGGTGATGGCGGACACAGTGCCCAGCATGATGGGGGCCTATGCAGCCCTGGTAGCACTGCAGATGCGGCACCGCACCGGGCTGGGCCAGCATGTAGATGTGGCCATGTACGACAACATGGTGGCCCTTAACAACCTGGCCGTCAACCTTTACACCATTGCCGGCGTCAAGACACCCCGCGGCGCACTGGCTACAAGTGCGCCCTTTGGCCCTTTCAAAGCCAGAGACGGTTATGTGGTACTGGCCGCGGGTGGAGAGAAGATATGGCAAAGGTTTTGCACGGCCATCAACCGGGAGGACCTGGTGGGCCAGCCGGGACTGGGAAACGGCAATGAGCGTGCCCTGAGCCTAGAGACAGTCCTCCGTCCCATCGTAGAGGACTGGATGGCGGACAAGACCCGCCAGGAGGTGTGCGACCTGATGCTGGAGCACGGGGTGCCCGCGGCCCCGGCGCAGGATGTGGAGGATATCATAGCCTGCCCCCACCTTGAGGCCCGTCAGACATTCTGGGAGATAGAAGACCCGGCCCTGGGGAAGGTAAAGGTTATCGGCAACCCCATCAAGATGTCAGCGGCACCGCCGTTCGCACCCACCCCTCCCCCTCTGGTGGGCCAGCATAACCAGGAGATTCTCGGTAGCCTTCTGGGACTCAGTGC
>JASLQE010000069.1 GCA_030744635.1 Dehalococcoidia bacterium
CCCTGGCTGATGAGTACCTCAGCCTCTCTCAGTTTGTTGATGATCTGCTCTGCCGTGTAGCCTTTTCTGGCCATTTGTTCCCCCTTTTCCCTAATCCAAAGTCTAACTTTATGACTGGACTAGTTTTTGGGGGGCAGGTCAACCACCACAAGCTCATCCTTGATTCCCCGGCAGGCCCCTGTTAGCTGCTGGATTTCCTCGTCGGAGAGGACGTCTTGTCGGGCGTTTCTTACCGTGGGCATATCCTACTTCTTCATCTTCCGGGCCAGCAGCGCCTCAAGGTGGGGCTTCCCTTGAACTAGAGCGGCCATGATTATTGTTGGCATACCTGTGTTTGTGCGATAATCCGTTCGATGGGAATGGAGTACCAGCCCTTGATGCGAGACCTGCCCATGGCTGAGCGGCCCAGGGAGCGGCTGCTGGCCCAGGGTGGGCAGGATCTGAGCAACGCCGAGTTGGTGGCAATCGTGCTGCGTACAGGCTCCACCGCCGAGAACGCCCTGGCCCTGGCCACCAGATTGCTGGCCAGCCACGGAGGTCTGGCAGGGCTGGCCCGGGCCACAGCGGGTGAGTTGGCAACGGTCAAGGGGATAGGGGAAGCCAAGGCCGCTCAGGTAGTGGCTTCTCTGGAGTCAGGACGCCGGCTGCATGCTCTACAGCCCCAGAAACGGCCTCAGGTGAAATCGCCCCAGGATGTGGCCAACCTGCTGCAGGCCGAGATGGTCTACCTGGACCAGGAGCACCTGAGGGTCGTCCTGCTGAACACCAAGAATCAGGTCCTCTCCGTACAGCAGATTTACCGGGGAAATGTGAGCGCCTCCCTGGTACGGGTGTCTGAGATATTCCGTACGGCGGTGCGGGAGAACTGTCCGGCCATAATAGTGGTCCACAACCATCCCTCCGGTGACCCTACTCCGAGTAATGAGGATGCGGAGATAACCCGGCAGATAGTGGAGGCCGGCGGCCTGCTTCACATAGAATTACTGGACCATATCATTATTGCCCAGCAGGGGTTCATCAGCCTGAAAGAGAAGGGCCTGGGCTTTCCCACAGCGCCGGGCGGTTAAGGAGAATAAGTGGACAAGAAACTCTTTAAAGGGGAAGTATGTTAAATCTGGTAACTCTGTTCAGTCTGAAACCGGGGACCGACATTGAGGGCTTTGAACGCCACTACACGGAGGTGCACATACCGTTGGCCAGCAAGCTGCCTGGTCTGAAGAAATACACCCGGGGCCTGGTGCGGGCCTCCGCCAACAGGCCCTCCCCCTATTACCGCATGGCCCAGCTATACTTTGAGGATTATGACTCCCTGCGCCGGGCGCTGGCTTCCCCGCAGAGCCAGGCTGCGGTGAACGATACCGTTTTCTTCAGCCAGGTGGAGGGCCTGGTGCAGTTTATCGCCGAGGAGGAAGAGCTACCCCTGCCCTGAGAAGGGCTGGCGGTGCGGTAACCGGTGCCAGGCTGCGGCGCATATACGGACCTTCGGGCCGGTACCCAAGGTTAACATAATACTCCTGTGCACCCACACCGCTTAGCACCGCAAGCCGGGAGGCCCCGAACTCCTCCCGGGACACCTGCTCCGCCTGCCGCATAAGTGTCTCTCCCAGCCCCTGGTGCTGGGCAGTCCGTGTTCCCCTCAACCCCAGCCCAACCTCCGGGCCGTAGACATGCAACTCCCTCACTACGGCGGCATCAGGCTCCTCGAAGGGCCACCTGAGACGGAGCAGGCCCCACAAGGTATGGCTATCATCCTCCATTGTCAGGAATACCTCCCGGCCCCCCGATGCCTCATAGTCCACACGGCGCGGGTGTGGCGAGCCGACTTCCCAGTCGTCCCTCAACCGGTGGCCATACTCCCGACAGCGGATGCACTGGCACCCTCCCGGTCCCAGCCGTCGTGTCACCATCTCGCCCAGGTTAGACTGCTTGCAGCCCGCCGTGATGAACTGGGTGGGGATATCACGCATGATGCGGGACACTCTCACATACGGGGGTAGCGAGGCTTTCATGCGGCATAGTAGCTCCACCAGGGTATCGGTATCATAGGGGGTGTAATATCCGTGCCGCCACCATGACTCCAGCTCCGAGCCCTGTATCACCAGGGTAGGGTAAAGCTTGAGCCCGTCGGGGCGGAAGCGCGGGTTGCTGAAGAGCCGCTCAAAAAGCTCCATGTCCCCCTCCGGGGTGGTCCCGGGGAGGCCGGGCATCCAGTGGTAGTGCACTTTGAAGCCTTTGTCCTTCAGTAACCGGGTGGCCGTGGCCACATCCTCCACCGTGTGCCCCCGTCCCACCAGGTTGTAAGTGGCATCATCCAAGGTCTGTACACCCAGCTCCACACGGGTGCAGCCGAACTCCAGCAGCCGGGCCACTTCCTCAATACCACAGAAGTCCGGCCTGGTCTCCACGCACAGCCCCACGCAGCGGTGGGTGGCCCACCGGTTCTGGCCCCTGGCCCTCGGCAGTCCTTCGGCGCTGGACCCGTTCAGACCCTCATAGCAGCCCTGGATAAAGCGGTACTGGTATTCCAGTGGTGCGGCCAGGAAAGTACCGCCCATCACGAGGAGCTCCACCTTATCGGTGGGGTGGCCCATGGCCTCCAGCGTTGACAGTCTTTCCCTGACCTGGCGGCGGGGGTCGTATTCGGAACGGCGGCCCCTCAGCACCGCAGGGGACTCGGAGGTATAGCTGCGGGGGGAATCAGGGAACGAGGGACAGTATACGCAATTGCCAGGACAGCCCATGGGTTGGGCCATCACCGCCACTGGGGTTACGCCGGAGAGGGTCCTGGTGCTCTTACGCATTCTGTTCCCGTT
>JASLQE010000070.1 GCA_030744635.1 Dehalococcoidia bacterium
AGCACGTGCCTGCAGGATCGCTATATGGAGCGGGCCATCCCGTCGACGGTGCGCTACGATTTCCCTCAATTGCTCCATAGCCCTTCTTCTGGTCCTCACTCGATTGAAGATGTACCCCACCATGGCCTATCTCCAAAATAGGCTTCACCTGAAGCAGTGAAGAAGCCCAGGCAGCCACCTTAGGAACGCGGCCTCCTAAAGCCAAATAGTGGAGTGTATCCAGCATGGCAACCACATTTACCAGGGGCTGGAGCCGGAGGGCATTCCTCCTGACCTCTTCCAGACATTTGCCATTCGCCGCGGCCCTGGCCGCTGCCAGCACCATAAACCCCTATCCCTTGGTAGGCTTCAATGTAAGAACCCGGGGAGATGGCAGAAGTGGTGGGTAGGCACTTCATGCCCTCTATGCGATGATAGAATTCATCTGGAGTAATGTCCACTCTGTCCCGGTAAGCCCTATCCTCCATTACCAACTCTACAGGGACGATTTCTATACCAAGTGCAGACACAATATTTGAAGGGATGCAGGCCACGCTATCGGTGACAATGCCCACAGTGATTTGGTGATGAACGCTATGGGACGCCACGCATTTATGGTAGCCCTGCTGCCACGGGAGGTCAATAGTAACGCTGAGTGTTGAACTCAGGTGTTAGCCATCACTTCACTGGGAAAGCGTATGCATGACTCCGGGTGTTCAAAAGCCGCCCTTACCCCAGCCAGGTCCAACCGTTCCAAGTCCATATATACGGGCCGGCGTCCCATTTCCTCCGGGGCATGGGCATCAGACCCCTGTATACAGGCCTTCCCTACCGGGTAGCCGGGCATCAGGCCCTTGTTCCAGTTGACTTTGTCAAAAGGTACGGTTATCTCTATGGCCGCCAAATAAGAGGAGGAGTAAATGCGCTGCTTTTCTTCCCGCCTTAGTTCCTCGGAGACAGCAAACCCCCGAGGCCGGCGGTCCACATGGGCGGCAATGGCCATACCGCCGGCCCCGGCGATTACCTCAAAGACCTCATCTATGGACATGGGAGCTTCCTCAAAACCCTGCCCCATCTGGTGCTTACGCAACTTCAGGTCGCTCACCAGGCGGTGCAGGGTCTCAACGGGGGTAGACGGATCAAAGGTAGCCAGCACATGCCCCCCCCTGGCCGATATCTCCATACCGGGGAAGACCACTATTCCCGCATCCGCTGCCGCCTTGCGCATCGCCTCAATGCCCTCTGCGGTGTTGTGGTCAGTAATGGCAATCGCCCCCAACCCCATGGCCCGAGCAGCGGCCACGATGTCCCGGGCATAAGTAGGGCCATGGCTGGTATCAATGTGGTCCAGGTAGCAACTGGAAGCTGGGGTGTGGACATGAAAATCTATCTTTTTAAACATAGGCTCAAAATTATAGCAGACAGTCCCCACCGTTTCAATGCCCTCCCAGATACTGCCGTCTTTCTTGGCCCCAGCCGGCACCCAAATATTACCTGCCCCAGCTTGACATGGGTAGCTACAAGCGCTATTATCGCATCAGCAGCGCGATGATAAGGCTTTTGGACCGTATCCATAGCCCGAAGGACCTACGATCCCTC
>JASLQE010000071.1 GCA_030744635.1 Dehalococcoidia bacterium
GGAGGTGTGATATGCCTATGTGGATAAGCACCTACAAAGGCCTTGTGGGTAAATGTGGATGCGGAGCAAAAATGCAGATGATGCCAGCCCAGATAGAAAAGTTTGTTCCTGAAGCAAAAACAATGATCCTCCTGGAAACCATGTTTTGCCCTAGTTGCAAACACCAAGTCCAGTTCGCTGCCTATTCCAGAGGAGAACCTTTCACAGATTCTTCTCAATTGCGAGAAGACGATAAGCCTTCTTAGAGCACGCCCATTCATACCTTGGCCCCCGCCATGGGTAGATACTTCCGCACCGTCTTGGGGGATACCCATATCCCCTGCTCGGCCAGGGCAGCCGAGATTGTCTTACCCCCATGCATGAGTACGCCAACTCTCACTCTATGTTGGCCCCGGCGCTCTCCCGCTTGAGTTGCCGCCCGCAGGCCGAAAAGGTATAATCCAGGGGTAAATCATCCGGAGGAGGAGTGGCTCATGGATGCTTATGATGCCCTGATGGAAAAGCACGGCTACAGCGGTTCGGCCCGCTACCGCAAGGTGATGGAGACCCTGATGACTCCCATCCAGGCACAGATTGCCGTGGAGTTGCCGGCCCCGCCGGAGGACCTGGCCACCAAGCTCAATATCGGGGTGGACCAGGTAAAGACCGAAATCCGGGACATGTTCAGGAAAGGCGTGGCCATCCCCAAGAACTTCGAGACCATGGAGGGTGCCCGCTTCGCCAGGGTCGTCACTCAGCTACACGATGCCTCGGAGGCCAGCTATTTCGTCACTGAAATCTTCGGGGACAAGCTGTTCAAGGTGTGGGAGGACTTCTCCCAGAACGAGTGGTACCCCCGCTACGCCCAGGAGTATGCCCAGCGTGAGAACCCCATTGACCGGGTGATTCCCGCCTATAAGTCCATAAAGGGAATATCCGGCGTAACCCAGTTTGACGATATCCGGGAAATCGTCAAGGCCGCAGAGCTTATCGCCACCGTGCCCTGCTCCTGCCGCTACCAGGCCCACCATACCGCCACCATCCTGGATAGCTGCCTTCAGTTCGGACGCTCCGCGGAGTACGCCATCACCAGGAAGTCCGGTCGCAAGCTGTCCTTGGACCAGGCCATAGAGATTCTGGACAAAGTGGAGGACGACGGGCAGGTGCATATGTGGGTCAACGCCCAGATGCTCAGCTACGGTGTGATGTGCAACTGCACCAACGATGCCTGTATCGCCTGGACACCGATGCTTCAGCACGGCGTATCGGTGGAAAAACGGGCGGCTAAGAGCCGCTTTGAGGCTGTGCTGGACCAGGAGAGCTGCACGGGCTGCCAGGACTGCGTTGATCGCTGCCAGTTTGACGCCATTACCATGACCTCGGTGCCCGGCTCCAAGAAGCTCAAGGCCCAGATTGATGCGGAGAAGTGCTGGGGCTGTGGTGTATGCGTGCTCAAATGCGCCCCGGAGTCCATCAGCATGAAGCTGGTGCGGCCCCTGGAGCACATTCCCGTACAGCGGGCTGCATAGCACCGGCCCCACACAGGAGAACCGTTGAGCGCAGAAGATATATACGAATTGTTGGCCCAGCGCCACGAGTGCGGGTGCTCCTCCCGTTACAAGCGGGTCCTGTCCGAGCTGATGACACCCCTCCAGGCCCGCATCGTGGCTGAGCTCCCCTCCCCCCCGGAAGAGATAGCCTCCCGGCTGGGGATGGGCGAGGCAGGCGTGCTCCAAGAGCTGGACCAGCTCTTTCAGCGGGGCATAGTCAACACCAGGGACATCACCGGGCGGCAGGGATACCGCTTCTGGAACAGCACCGGGCTGCTGTGGACCTATACCATGGCCGAGGGGGATCTCAAAGGCTCCCGGGACCAGATGGTGGGTATATGGGACGAGTTCATCAAGGAGGAGTGGTACGGCAAGCTGGCGAAGGAGTATTCCGAACACCCTCAGCCCTTTGACCGGGTGGTACCCGCCCTGCGGGCCCTGAAAGGGCACCCGGACCTGCTGGCCTGCGAGGACATTGGGGAGCTGATGCGGGCACAGGAGCTTATCGCCACCCACCCCTGCGCCTGCCGGCTGCAGGCCCAGCTTTGCCAGACTCACCTGGATACCTGCTTTCTCTTCGGGTGGGCGGCGGAATACTCTCTGTCCCGGGGTATGGCACAACGCCTGACCCCCCAGGAGGCCGTAGAAGTGGTGGACAGGGCGGCCGACCACAGCCAGGTGCATATCTGGATGAACTCCAGCTTTATGCAGTCTCGCTATATGTGCAACTGCTGTAGCTGCTGTTGCATCATGATTCGGCCACCCCTGGAACATGGGGTGCCCTTGCAAAAGCGTATTTCCCCCAGCCGCTTCGAAGCCGAGCTTTCCGGTGTCGAGCGCTGCCTGAGCTGTCTGGATAAACCATGCCTGAAAGCCTGCAGCTTCGATGCCATAGACTCCCAACCCGCCCCCGGGGGCGAGGAAGTAGTGGCTGTGGACCCGGAGAAGTGCTGGGGCTGCGGTTTCTGCGTGCTCAAGTGCCCTCATGATTCTCTCCGCCTGCGCCTGGTGCGCCCCAAACAGCATATACCCGGCGCCGCCCCACTGGTATAGATGCCCAACGCCCAGGGTGGCTTCCCCCACCTGAAACGCATCATCTCCCGGCTGCGCCGGTCCTGCCCATG
>JASLQE010000072.1 GCA_030744635.1 Dehalococcoidia bacterium
GTATCCACCCTGACGGAGGCCAGCCCGACATCCTCACGGATTCGGGCGGCCACCCCCTGGGGGACGATGATGGTTATCTGGGCGGCCCTGGCTTGGACGGTGGCCTCGGTGTAGCCCGCTCTGGCGGGCAGGTGCACCGTAAACCGGCTGGCACCCGTCTCTATCCGTAGCCGGGTGACCTTGAGGTCGGTCAGGTCTACTTCGGCACTGCTGGCCCCGGTTCTCAGGGTCAGTTCCAGGGGGATGTTTCTGGTGAAAAGGGTCTCAAGATGGAACCTTCCTTCCCGTACCCGCAAGAACTCCCGGTCCTGGGGAGGATTCAGGCGCAGCACTCCGGTGCTGCCTTCCATGGGGAGATCCTGCTCCACCCCCGGCTGGCTAACCGCCTCCACAAGGCTGGGTGAGGTGGCTGGCAAGCTGCCCACTGTCAGCTCTCCCGCCCCGAAATCAATCTGTACCTCGGCTTAGAACATTCACTGGAGGGGCTGGGAGAGGGTGGTGGCAGGCTCCGGCGGTGCGGGCTCCTGAATCCATACTGCGGCACCGACAACTCCCACAACTGCGATGGCAGAAACTGCCGGCATAAGCCACCGGCTGTGCCGCCCCCACACGATGTTAACGCCGATGAGGATGAGGATGACGGGCCAGAAGCGCCACAGCACTCCCCACACCTGCCAGGAGACGATGCCCAGGTTCTGGAGCAGGAACACCACTTCTAGGACAATCAGTATGAAAGCTCCCAGGGAGAACCTTGAGGAGGGTCGCTGATGTGTGCTCAAGACTTCTTCCTCCCCCGCCCCCAGAGAATAGACACGCCGATACCTATCAGGATGAGGGGCCACAGGACATCCCAGTCTATCCACCAGGTAAGACCCAGGTTGGAGAGGAGGATTATCAGGCCCAGGGCAACCAGGATAGCCCCGGTCACCATCGGCCCCGTGCCGGACTCCTCCGGCGAATGCTCCTGTTTTTCATGCTGCACACCCTCGGGGGTGATAGGGGTGAGAACGCCACCCGAAGGCATGACTATGGCGAGGATGATATAGAGAAAGACTCCCACCCCGCTGGCCAGGGCCAGGGCTACGAAGATTATCCTCACCAGCACCGGGTCAATATCAAAGTAGTCGGCAAGGCCCCCACACACGCCCCAAATCATGCGGTTGGTGGCGCTACGATAGAGCTTTTTGGCCATGCTTTCCCTCCTCCCTGCGGTGTTACCCCAGCCGGACGATGGAAGCCTCGCCCATGAACAGGCTCAGTTGCAGGTTTACCTTCCTCTCCGCCGCGGCGTAGTTGGGTGAGGTGAAAGAAAGCTGGCGGGATATGCCGCCTTCCTTGTGCCCCAGCAGACTGATAGAGCCCAGGACAACTTCGGCATGGGCTGTGATGCTGAGTCCTGCCGGGACCACTATTTGAATCTTGCCCATGCCGCCCTTCAACCGTAGGTTGGTCTCCCCGCCGGGTATCCGGGCATGGCTCAGGTCCAGGCGCAGCTCCCCCATGCCTATACCCGTATCCATATCCCGGAGGTCCCAATCCCCGTTCCCTATGCGGATATTGCCCACCGCCGCCCCAGGCCGGCCGCTCAAGTGGTGCCAGCGGCGGGCGCTTAACAGTATGGAGAGGCCGAGGGCAATGATGGTCAGCGGCCAGAATGTGGCCAGGACCCATCCGGCATTTACTGGCCCGTGGTATCCAGCAGGAAGAGCACGCCCAGGGCGATTATAAGATACCCCGGCACCGACCCCCACCATCTCCAACCGGCCATAATCACCCCCAAGTATCCCGCTTCGCCCCCATGATAAGCGACATAATGCCCAGTTTCAATCGCCCCCACCACTGGCGGGGGAGGGAGCTGAGGAAGCTATGGGAGACTGTCCTGGTCTGTAGGAGGGCAGGGCGGCGGCTGGCAGCGTGCCCGCCAGGCTGAAAGTGGCGGCGGCGGCAATGACCCAGGTGTAGGTCCCGGTAAGGTCAAACAACGCACCTCCCAGCCAGGCCCCCAGTGCCATGCCCATCTGCGCACCGGCCAGTTGCCAGCCGTTGATATTGCTTAGCGGGGAGTTGGACCCGTAGTACTGGCGGTTGACCATGGGGAACGGCGGGGTCTCCCCCCCATATCCCGGACCGAACAGGAGGGCGAAGAGATAGAAGTGCCAGGGCAGGTTGGCCCCAAACAGCATCAGAATGGGCAGGCCCTGCAGGGCCAGTACCAGGATAAAGGTCCTCCGGCCTCCCATCCTTTCCGCCAGTATGGGTGACCCCAGGCGGCCTACGATGGAGGCGCCGGCGACGGTACTCAGCACTCCTGCTGCCGTCAGCCCGGGAACACCGGAGTGCATGGCCATGGACACCACATGGGCCAGAATGATGGAGTGCCCGGCGCAGCCCAGGAAGTGTATGTTGATAAGGTGCCAGAATGCCCCGGTGCGGCGGACACGTCGAAAAGGGGTGGGGGTAACGGGGGTGGGAGCCTGGGATTGCCAGGCCCCTGAACCTGAAGTGGGGGAGGAAAACTCTGCCCCGTAGGCAAGGGTTCCCATGTTCTTGGGGTGGTCACGGAGAAGGTAGACCGCAAGGAGCAATATCGCCCCGCCGGCTATGCCGGTGGTGAAGAATGCCTCTCTCCACCCTATGTTGGTGATGAGCCAGCGCAGGACGGGTGACGCTATCATGGCCCCCATAGCCAGGGACGACCACATCAAACCCAGGGATATACCCACCTTGGTGTGGAACCAGCGGGTGATGAGCACTGGTAACACTACCACGAATACCATGCTGAACCCGCCCAGAAGAACCCCGTAATACAGGTAAAACTGCCACAAATGGCTCATGGTGCCGGTCAGGAACATTCCAGTGATGGTGGCGCTGGCAGCTACCAGGGCTATTGTTCTGATGCCCACCCTCTCCGCCAGTGCCCCCGCACCAAGCAGCAGGACAACCGATGACAGGAACATAGTGGAGTTGGCAGCGGATATGGCCCCCCGGCTCCACCCGTACTGCTCCACCAGGGGGTCTATGAGGATACCGAAGGACTGGCGCACCCCGCTGGAGACCATTCCGATGGCCATGGCACTGGCCAGCACCACCCAGGCATAGTGGGGCGGCCTCCTGCCCGGGGTTGACCTGTCCGACACCATAATGAACGGATTATACGGCAACCGGGTACCGGCTGCCATGTTCAGCACTTCGGCTTGCGCCTGTTACGGCCTTTAGGAGGGCGGGGCGGTAGTTGAGCGTTGACAGCAAAAAGCATAGTCGCTTATAATGGGTTCGCTTTCAGAGGAATACTGAAGGAGGGAGACTGGTAGTGGCGACCAAGGTAGGAACGCGCTATATGTGCACCGTATGCAACTCAGAGTTCATCGTCACCAGGGCGGGCGAGGGTGAGCTGATGTGTTGCAACAAGCCGATGGAAATCAAAGCAGGGGGTAAGTAGTGGCTAACCAACTGGGTAAGCGTTACCGCTGTGGCGACTGCGGCATGGAGGTGCTATGCACCAAGGCCGGCGGCGGCGGCGTAAGCTGCCACGGCAAGGAAATGGAAGTCCAAGAGCCCCGTCCCATCCCCTCGTCTGATTAGCCCGGCACTCAGTCGGATTCAAATCAACCAAATAGCGGGAACCAGAATCATCGCCACCCCTTAAATGGAGGGGTGGCGGTTCCATGTAACGCTATACCATGGGCCTCTGGTGATCACCTAGGGACTTGAGCAGGAACAGTATGTGGCAGCTCCCCTCCAGGGCAGTAATCCACAGGAGCGTTTCTTCCAGAAGCTGGCTGGCGGCGAAACACCCGTATCCGTAGACCAGGACTATGGGGTGGTCACAGAGGGCCTCCGCAATAGGGTCGGCTATGTCTCGGGGCTTTACACCTGCCCCACCCAGCACCGGTACGGAGGGTACCAACCCCATTCCCTCCCCATCACAGGGTTTCACCACCTTCTCGGTTAGAGACAGGGCTATGGCATGAGGGGGGTGGGCGTGCACCAGGGCCCGGGACCGGGTGTTCTGGTATACGGCCCGGTGTACCTCTAACTCCGACGAGGCCAGCGGGGATATGCGGTCACTGCGGTCCAACCGGGTCTCCACCAGATCCAGGGCTCGGATATCCCCCAGCATGCAGCCCCGCCGGGTGATTAGCATCTTGTCCTCCAGCAGCACGCTGAGGTTGCCACTGTGTGAGGATATCAGCCCCCGCTGGAACAGGCCGAGGCCCACAGCCTGAAACTGGGATAGGATAGCCGCGTCCGCTTTGAAGTTTTCCTGCACTTTGTCCCCCAGGTATTTCCTTTGAAAGATTAGGGAAAGGGTGGGGGGTTTGTCAAATGCAATGGGACAGTTTGTTTGAGAAGCCCTTTTTCTGCCCACCAACCCCCCCGAGGGTATATGGGGCGGTGGGAGGGTAGCCACCCAGCTATCTGGCTGGGAATGCTGCAGCAAAGTGCCGGACCGGGGACGGCCGGAGCTTTCATGCGGGGTTGCGGGCGTTGTCCCGGTGATGTACTTTGGGGATGACGAAGCAGAAAGGGGGTGCCATGGACACCCAGGAGATAGAGCGCATGGGGAGCACTTTGTTGGAGCGCGGGTTGACCATAGCCGTGGCCGAGGCCGATACCGCCGGTTATGTAGGGCACCTGCTGTGCAGCCCCCCCGGGGCCAGCCGCTATTTCCCCGGCGGCATCATCGCCTACGCTAGTGATTCCAAGACCCGGGTGCTGGGGGTGCGGCGGGAGACGGCAAAGGGTCACGGGTCCGTAAGCCGGGAGATGGCTGTGGAGATGGCGCAGCGGGCACGGGAGCTTATAGGCACAGACATCGGCATCTCCACAACCGGCATAGCCGGCCCCACAGGGGGCTCTGCGGATAGGCCGGTGGGGACCTTCTGGGTAGCCCTATCGGCGAAGGACGGCACGGAGTTGGCCCGGGAGCACCGGTGGGAGAGCGATGACCGCATGGCGAATAAGGAGCGGGCCTCCGATGTCGCCCTGCGGCTGGTGGAGCAGTACCTGGGCCTGTAATAGGGTATCGACCGGCTGCCGCAACGAGTGCCGCCAGGCAAACCGGGTAAGGCGGCCTTTTGGGTTCAGAAGAGGTTGCCCCGTAGAGGTTGAACGAGAAAAATGCCTGAGCAGCAATACCGGGAGTGGAGTGAGTTCACACCGGGGGCTTGGGTCTTCGGGGGCCTGGCCGGAGCAGGAGGGCCCCAAGAGCTAACCGGTTTTGTGGAGTCTCTACTATCCGATATGAAGGGGTGGCTGAATGCGGCCATGGATGGCCGTATGCCCCAGGAGATGTGCTGGTCTCCCGCACCAGGCTGCAACAGTATCGGCTTCCTTCTGTGGCACATCTTACGGGCTGAGGACTTCTGGGTACAGGGACACATCCAGGGTATTCCAGAGATATATGAAAGCGAGGGGTGGCAGAGGAGACTTGGCACACCACCCGTGGACAATGGCTACCAGTATACTATGGAGCAGGTTGCCAACTTGCGTGTGCCTCCCATGGAGATGCTTCTGGAGTACGGCATTGCCGTGCGGGGCCGTACGCTGGATTTCCTGAGACAGTTCACCGTGGAGAAGCTGGGTGAGATACTGCGGGAGGACCTCCGCCGGCTTATCATGGAGGTGACCCTGCACATAGGGCAGATAGCCTATCTGCGCGGTATACAGCGGGGCCTGGGGGGTTAAAGTCCAACGGTAAGGCACGGTCTGAGGAGATGTTCGAGTGGCGCTTAGGAAAGCATCCAAAACGGACCCGAGGTTATTGGAGATGGCCTCCCAGGAGATGGCGGTCGTCAGCGGTAAAGGCCCACCGCAAAAGGTCTTCACGGAAGTCATGCCCGCGCTCTACGGGTCTGTCTACACCCTGAAGTTCGACCTCAAGAA
>JASLQE010000073.1 GCA_030744635.1 Dehalococcoidia bacterium
ATCTGGGGGTAATGCTCCAGGGCATTGACTCCGCGGTGGCCGAGGTGATGCACCGCACAACCTACGGCGTGGACCATGACCCCCTGAACATCATCCTAGGCGGTATAAAGTGCGCCCTGGGGGACTATGTGGGGATGCACATCGCCACCGACCTCTCGGACGTCATGTTCGGCACGCCCAGTGTCACCCCCACCAGGGCCAACCTGGGTGCCCTGAAGAAGGATGCGGTGAACATCGCCGTACACGGCCACAACCCGGTGCTCTCCGATATGGTGGCCCAAACAGCTAAGGAGATGTATGCCGAGGCCAAAGCTGCAGGGGCCACGGAGGGGACGAATGTGGTGGGCGTCTGCTGCACCGGCAACGAGGTCATGATGCGTCACGGCATACCCCTGGTGGCCAACGCCGTGGGCCAGGAACTGGCCCTGGTCACCGGGGTAATAGACGCCATAGTGGTGGACTACCAGTGCATCATGCCCTCTCTGGCCGATATAGCGGAGAGCTACCATACCAAACTCATCACAACCATGTCCATTGCCAAGACGCCCGGGGCGGTCCATGTCCAGTTTGACGAAGGAACCGCCAAGGAATCTGCCCAGCAAATCATCCGCCTGGGCATCGAGGCCTTCAAACACCGGGACCCTACCAAAATTAACATCCCCCAAATTGAGACCAGTGGCCTGGCCGGTTTCTCAGTAGAGGCCATCGTGGGGGCACTGGGCCTGGTGGACAAGGAGGACCCCCTCAAGCCCCTGATTGATAACATCGTCAATGGCAACATCCAGGGGGTGTGCCTCTTCGCCGGCTGCAACAGTGTCCAGGTGACCCAGGACCTGAACTTCATGACCATGGCCAAGGACCTGGCCAAGGAGAATGTGTTGCTCCTGGCCACGGGCTGCGGGGCCGCCTGCTTCGCCCGGGAAGGTGTCCTCACTCCCGATGCCACCAGCGATTACGCCGGCGACGGTCTCAAAGCCGTCCTCACCGCCATAGGCAACGCCGCCGGGCTTGATGCTCCGCTACCCCCAGTGCTCCACATGGGTTCCTGCGTAGACAACATTCGGGCCGCCGACATAGCCACTGCCATAGCCAACAAGCTGGGGGTGGACACAGACAAGCTCCCAGTGGTGGCCAGCGCTCCCGAGGAGATTACCGAGAAGGCGGTGTCCATTGGCTCCTGGGCGGTAGCCCTGGGGCTGCCCACCCACATCGGAATAGTGCCCCCGGTGATGGGCGGACCGGAGGTGGTCAAAATCCTCACCGAGACCGCCAAGGCCGCCATCGGCGGCTACTTCATCGTAGAGCCGGACCCGCACAAGGCGGCGGCGGCTCTCCTGGAAGCCATCAAGGAACGCCGCAAGGGACTGGGTATATAGGTAGGAGGGCGCTATGAAACAGATTTTCGTACGCACCGAGCACTGCATGGGGTGCCATACCTGTGAGTTGCATTGTGCCATAGAGCACTCCCAGGCCAAAGACCTGTTTGGGGCAGCTATGGAGCTACCTACGCCCAAGAAGCGCCTCTATGTGGAGCCGGGGAAAAAGGGGCCGATGCCAGTGATGTGCCGCATGTGCGAGGATGCCGCCTGCCTCAATGCCTGCATATCCGGCGCCATGTACCGGGAGCCGGATACAGGGCTGGTGCTGCGCAACCCAGATAAATGCATCGGCTGCTGGACGTGTATGATGACCTGCCCCTTCGGCGTGGTTGGCCGCATGCAGCAGGGGGGCAAGCTCATCTCAGCCAAGTGCGACCGCTGCCACGAGAACCCTGAAGGGCCCAGGTGTGTGGCCTCCTGCCCCACGAAAGCCCTGGTACACGCCGAGCCAGAGGACTGGGCTAAACAGGAGCGGACATCGGTCACTGGCCAAATAGCGGCCGGGCAGGGTTGATGCTATGCGCTGGCTCCGCCGTGTCCTGAGCACGGGGATCCCCAGCCCACTGCCACACCGCCAAGTACCCCACTGACACAGACGAGGGAGGGCCCCATGAGATATGTAATCATCGGCGATGGCCCGGCCGGTAACGCCGCCGCTGAGGCCATACGGCGCCGCGACCCCGCCGGGGAGATTATCGTCCTCTCCGACGAGGCCACCCCACCCTACTACCGCCCCCTGCTACCCCTGCTCATTGAGAACAAGCTAACACAGGATGCCTTGCTACGAGACGACCTCCATACCGCCCCCCGGGTGACCCGTTTCCTGGACCGGCCGGTAACCAGCATTGATAGCTCAAAGCAAAGAGTTACCTTGAGCGATGGGGAGGGGCTTGAATACGACCGGATGCTACTGGCCACCGGGGCCACCCCCACCCTACCCCCTATAGCAGAGCTGCAGGGGGAGGGGATGTTCGTACTGCGCAAACTGACGGATGCCCAGGGCATCCGCCAGGCGGCCCACGATTCCCACCGGGCGGTGGTGGTGGGCGGCGGGCGTATAGGTGTCAAGGCTGCCCTGGCCCTGCGCTCCTTGGGGCTGGAGGTAACTGTTATAGAGATGCTGGACCGCCTCATCCCTCTCCAGCTTGACCCCGAGGCAGGTGAGACGCTAAGAGGGGTGCTCTCCACCCAGGGCATCTCCGTGATGCTGGGGGAGGGCGTCAAGGGCCTGGTTCGGGAGAAGGGCAAGGTCAGGGGTGCGGTCACCAGCGGTGGCAAGCAGTTGGAAGCGGACATGGCCGTGGTAGGGGTGGGGGTGCGGGCTAACGTCGGGCTGGCCTCTGCTGCCGGCCTCACTGTGGGCAACGGCGTGAAGACCGATAGCCAGTTACAGACCAGTGCCCCCGGAGTCTACGCTGCAGGTGATATGGTGGAGACTACGGATATCGCCAGCGGGCAGGCCATGGTCAGCGGCACCTGGACCAACGCCGTAAACATGGGCCACACCGCCGGGGAGAACATGGCCGGTGGCCAGGTGGACTACGCTGGTGCCCTGAATGTCATCAACGCCATGGAGGTGGCCGGGATGCCTGTGGTCTCGGTGGGCGTGGTGAACCCCACAGAGGACTATGAAACCTACCCTCACAGGAGCCCCGGGAGCTACCGCAAGCTGGTGTTCCGGGGGGAACGCCTGGTGGGACTGCTGATGGTGGGCGACCTGCGGGGAGCAGGAGTGTACCATGCCCTTATCCGGGAGGGGAAGGACATCAGCCGGGAGAAGAACCGGCTAATTGCTGGGGCCTACAGTTACGCCCAGCACCTGACACCTCAGGTGCCTGTGCTTGATTCTTACGGCGTCAGATAGGAACGCCTCAGCCCATATATATTCCAATAACCCAACCGGCAGCTATCACGGCCCCGATGATGCTCCGCTCATCGGGGCCAGCCCCTGGGGGGGCCTGGCGGGCGCAGCTTTTCCGATGATTGACTTCCACCCCGCTTTTGCTATAATATGCTAAATGGCCCGTGTTGAACCCCAGTTTAAACAGCTAACTCACTCCTACGGCTTTGATGATGTGGCCATTGTACCGGGCGATGTTACCCTCAACCCTGACCAGACCAATATCTTCTTTCAGCTAAGCTCACTTACCTTCACCATACCCATAGTAGCCGCCGCCATGGATGCCGTAGTAGACCCGGCCTTTGCCGTGCACTTCAGCCGTATGGGCGGCATGGCTGTCCTCAATCTGGAAGGGGTACAGTCCCGCTATCAGAATACCGAGGAGGTAGTACGGGGGATAGTCCAGGCTCCCGTCAGCGATGTGACCGGGGTGCTACAGAAGGTCTACAGTGAGCCTATCAAGGAATCGCTGGTGGGTGAAAGGGTGCGGCATATAAAAGAGGGGGGTGGGATTTGTGCCGTGTCCATGACCCCGTCCAACACCAAGCGCCTCTCTGCGGTGGCCGCTGAGGCCGGGGCGGATGTGGTGGTGGTGCAGGCCAC
Organism: Dehalococcoidia bacterium; assembly: GCA_030744635.1. GTDB lineage: Bacteria > Chloroflexota > Dehalococcoidia > JACVQG01 > JAHKAY01 > JASLQE01. The sequence goes on from JASLQE010000073.1 coordinate 3,883, forward strand.
AGTGACCACGGCCCGCCACATCTCCAAGAGCTACAATGGGCTGGTGTTTTCAGAGCTACGGCATTCATTGCCCCTCAACATCCCCATCGTGGTGGGCAACTGCGTGACCTACCGGACGGCGCTGGAGCTGATGCGCAACGGAATTGACGCCGTGATGGTAGGGGTGGGGCCCGGGGCGGCCTGCACCACCCGCGAGGTGCTAGGGGTTGGGGTGCCCCAGGTAACCGCCACGATAGAATGCACCGCTGCCCGGGAGGTGTACTTTAAAGAGACCGGCCGGTATGTGGCCCTCATCACCGATGGCGGCATCCGTAACGGTGGCGACCTGTGCAAAGCGATGGCCTGTGGGGCGGATGCCGTGATGCTGGGCTCTACCCTGGCCCGAACCCAGGAGGCCCCCGGCCAGGGCTACCACTGGGGAATGGCTAATCCCCACCCTGCCCTGCCCCGAGGCACTCGCATCAAGGTCGGCACCACCGGCTCTCTGGAACAGGTCCTTTTTGGGCCCACTGTGGTGACGGACGGCACCCAGAACCTGGTGGGTGCCTTGAAAACGGCGATGGGTATGTGCGGTGCCTTCACCATAAGGGACATGCAAAAGGTGGATATGGTCATTGCCCCTTCCATCAAAACGGAAGGCAAGGCCTATCAGCTGTCCGGGGCCCGGTAGCCACCCGCGGACAGTGAAGAGAGCATGAGCACCGGCGCCAATCCGTTTCAAGAGCAACTTCGCCTGTGGGAGGGCGAAGAGTTGGTGGCCAGTATGGACCTTTCCTCCGCAAGCCATGTAGACCTGACAAACCAGAGAATCATCGTGTGGCAGAGGTCCGTGGGCCTTGAGAGAGTGACCCCGGTAAAGCTGTCCGATGTCACGGATGTAGAGCTGCAGGAGGAGGGCCAGCCGTTGTGGCACATGCTGGGAGCGGTGGCCCTGGCTGTGGTGGGAGCCCTTCCGCTGGCATATGCCACCGCCTGGCTCCCCGTCCGGGGGGAGGGCGATAGCACCGTGCTAACGGTAGCCATGGGCATGGTGGGCCTGGGACTCGTTGTGGCGGGACTGGTGTTCCTCAGCGGCTATCTGAGGCGGGTGCTTTTCCCCGGCACCCAGCTGGTGCTCCGCGGCGCCCCGGAAATGAGGATTAATGTCAGCTCCGAGGCTACCGGCGCCGCCCGCGAGATGGTGAACCACATCCGCAACCTCAAGAGCCCCATCACTGTCCTGTAGCTTACGCCCATCGTCTCAGCGCGGAGCCGTCTACTTTTCTGAAGCTATTGCCATAATGCAGGCGGAGGACCATTAGCCCTCGGCTGGGTACCGCTCCGGGAAGGCCAGGCTGCGGCCGTAGTCGGACATCCCCTCCGCCCCCAGCCAGCGGTGCTGCGGCCCCTGTCGCAGTATCATGGGATGGTAGGCCTTGGGGTCTACCACCGCATCTATCACGGCCGTCTTGCCCGAGGCGAAGGCCCGCTCCAAGGCGGGGCGCACCTGGGCCGGCTCCTCCACCCGCTCCGTATGGCAGCCCATAGCGGCAAAGAGATGGTCGTAGCGGGTGGGGGTGATGCGCTGGGGATTGCCCCGGCTGCCATCGGCCAGCAGGAAGTCCTCCCCCCAGAACATCTCCACCGCCGCCCCCGCCCACGAGCTGTTGTTGAATATCATGTAGACCACAGGCAGCTTGTAGCGCACCGCCGTCTCCACATCAAAACCGCCGATGCCGATGCCGCCGTCGCCCATCATGACAAAGACCTGTTTGCCGGGACGGGCAAGCTGTGCGCCTATGCCCATGCCCACCCCGTGGCCCACGGTGACCCACTCCCCGGTATCCACGACCTGTCCAGAGAACCGGGAGCGCACCCTCTCTGTGAGGTAGGCGCTGCCGGTAAAGGCGTCAAAGATAAAGGTAGCCTCCGGGTCCAGGAAGCTCACCACCTCGTGGGAGAGATAGCTGGGATGGAGTGGCCTCCGGGAGCCGTACTTCTCGATATCGTTGGCCAACCGGAGGGCATCGGCCTGCTTGCGGGACTGCACCTCCCCCAGCCACTTCTCCCTAGGCGGAGGGGCCTTTGCCAGGGAGGCGGCGCATTCGGCCATCTGGCCCAGCACCTGTTTGCTGTTACCTATAAGGGCCATCTCTGTGCGCACCGATGTATCCACATCCGCCTCGCCGCGGTGTAGCTGGATGAAGCGGGTATTGCCCCCCCAGCGGCCGTAGTCCTCCAGGTAACCCA
>JASLQE010000074.1 GCA_030744635.1 Dehalococcoidia bacterium
GCCGCCAACCTCCCCATCCCCCTTGTGTGTTTCTTGCCACCCACCGACCACCGTGTAATCGGCACCGTGGAGCGAAGCCTGGAGGAGCTTTCTACCAACGACCTTGTTCACCGCTACCGTACCCAGGATACCAATGGCGGCCTCGCCGGCTCCGAGGGGGCCTTCATCCTGTGCACCTTCTGGCTGGTGCAGAACCTGGTCCGTATAGGCCGGGTGGAGGAGGCCCGGACCCTCTTTGAGAGGACACTGACCTATGCCAATCATTTAGGGCTTTTCTCGGAGGTGGTGGACCCTCGACAGAAAAGATGCTGGGCAACTTTCCCTAGGCCTTTACTCACATCGGCCTCGTGCTGGCCGCACAGGACCTGTTGAAGGCCGGCACCATCGCAGGTTCCATGAGCCAGCACATTTCCGACAGTCCACCCGGGGGTGCAGGGGCATAGCCCGCAAAATAGTCCATAAGGAGGGGAGATAGTTTGATTTCCAGCATAGCGGTGTATAAAATAGGGCTTACCTTGAAGAGGGGAGACTGATGATTACAACCAGGTTAACGGAGTTGCTGAAGATACGCCACCCCATAGTGCAGGGTGCCATGGCCTGGGTATCCTGGCCCGAGCTGGTGTCCGGCGTATCCAACGCCGGAGGCCTGGGAATCCTGGGTGCCGGTTTTATGACCGTGGAAGAGCTGCGCACCAATGTCCGGCGCACCAAGGAACTTACCGCCCAGCCCTTCGCCGTTAATATCCTGCCTGACAATCCCAACCTTGACCAGATGCTGGATGTCGTTGTCAATGAGAGGGTGCCGGTTATCAGCTACGGCATCGGTGACCCCAAACTTATCATGCAGCGGTGCAAACCCGAGGGCATATTGTGCATCCCCACAGTAGGTGCGGTGCGACACGCAGTTAAAGCGGAACGCGACGGGGCGGATGCCGTAATCATTCAAGGCACCGAGGCCGGTGGTCATTCCAGTCATGTGGCCACAATAGTGCTGGTGCCTGAAGTGGTGGAGAGGTTACAGATTCCGGTGGCCGCCGCCGGGGGCTTTTGCGACGCACGGGGCCTGACAGCCGCTCTGGCCATGGGGGCAGAGGGCATCTCTATGGGCACCCGCTTTATGCTGGTGAAGGAATGTCCGATACCCCAGTCGGTCAAGGACCGTTACCTTCAGTCTACGGAAGAGGAGACCGTGGTCAGCGGCCATGTCACCGGCGTCCGCTGTCGAATCCTCAAGAACAAGCTTGCGGAGCGCTTCCTGGAGCTTGGGGAGCAGAACGCCCCGTCACGGGAGTTTATGATGCTGGGAGTGGGCCGTTTCCGCAAGGCCTTTATTGATGGGGACCCTGATTGGGGCTCTCTGGCCTGCGGGCAGGTGATAGGCCGCATTGACGACATCCCCACCTGCCAGGAGCTTATCGAGGGTATCGTCTCCGGCACCGAGGGTCTCCTGCAGAACCTGAGCCAGAGGTGCGCCCCCTCGCTGCATCAGGCATAAGCCACCGGGGGGCACCACAAACACCAGCACCTCCCCAGCCCGGTACGCTCGCGAGGCTTCCCACGGCCTATCCCTCCGGATATCACCTCCGGGCAGGATATCGGCAGGCGGCACCTCCTACGATGTTTAGCACGAACTCAGACCGGCATCAGTCCCATCAGTGATTTACCCACAAGCTCTTTCAAAGGCTCGGTGACGCCAAAGTGCAGGGTCAGCCCCCTTGCATCACGGTAAAGCCGCTCTATCACCAGCTCCTTGGTATAGCCGGC
>JASLQE010000075.1 GCA_030744635.1 Dehalococcoidia bacterium
ACCTGAGAGTAGTCCAGGGATACCGTAGCCCCTATGCCTTGGCTCTGTCACGGTAGCGGAAGTAGGCGATGGCCTGCCCCAGCGCCCTCATGGCCCGCTCCGCAGTAGGGTAAACCGGTATCCCACGCTGCTGATAATAGCCGCGGAGGCGGCGCCTTTCGGCCTCCCACTCCAAGGCAGGCGGCAGGTCTCCCCCTTCACGCAGCACCACGATTACGGGGATGCCCCATCGCCTCTGCAACTCCACCGGAAGTTGAGTAAGCAGGTGGTCTCCCTCCATTTCCTCATCCTCGGCAGACTCCAGGGCCTGCCGCATCCTCGCAGATAGGGCTATCCGGTCAATGATGATGCTGCCAACATCCCCGGACGCGCCCAGGGTCATCAGGATATCGCGGAGCAGCGCGGCGGGGGGATAGGGGCCTCCGGCATCAACCGGGTTGGCGGCGCTGGTACCGGATGGGGCCAGGATAGAGGCCAGGTGCTGGTGTGCCTCCGGGCCGAGGGATGCCAGTGCCAGCCCCGCGCGGTGGCAGGCATCGCTGGAGGCGACGCTGATACCCCCCCCACCGCACACCACCCCTACCCTGGGATCCGTCTGGGGGGGCAGATGATAGAGTGCGGAGGCGGTATCCAATAGCTCCTCAAGGCTATGCACCTGGATGGCCCCGGTCTGCCGGAACAGAGCCTCCCATATTCTCTTTGAGCCGGATAGGGAGGCGGTGTGGCTCATGGCGGCCCTGGCGCCGCTGGGGGTGAGGCCCCCTTTCCAGAGTATCACCGGCTTTCTGGGGGTGACATGCCGCATGGTGTAGAAGAAGTCCCGTCCCTGTCTCACCCCCTCTATGTAGGCGGCGATGATACGCGTTTGAGGATCGGCCTCAAAGTACCGGAGCAGGTCAGCCTCGGATATGTCACAGGCGTTACCGTAGCTGACAGCCTGGCTCAGCCGGATACCGAAGTCACGGGAGGGGCGGCAGAACTCTACGGAGACGCCACCGCTCTGAGAGAGAAGCGCTAGGCCTCCCTGCTCCTGGGGGTAGGTTGCTCCGGGAAGCTGGGTGACACCGCCCCCTGGGCTGTAGATGCCGAAGCAGTTGGGGCCGATGATGCGGAGTCCGTCGCCTGCCAGGCTGGCCAGCTCCTGCTCCAGCTGGCCACCTTCAGCTGTGGCGGTCTCGCTAAAACCGGCGGTCATCACCACCACCGCGGGAATGCCCTTATTGCGGCACTGCCTGATAACATCCGTCACCTGAGGGGAGGGGACGCAGATGCAAGCCAGGTCCACCGGGCCGGGGACGGTATCTATGGAGGGGTACATGGGAAGGCCGAAGAAATCTGTGCCCCTGGGGCTGACCGGATAAAGGGGGCCGGCAAACCCGAAGAGCTGGATGGCTCGGCACAGGCGGCTGCCGAACTTGGTGGAGTCCTGGGAGACCCCTACCACAGCAACGGCTTTTGGGTAGAAAAAGGGGCGCAGCTCCGAAAGTATGCCTGGTGCCGCTCCCCCTTCAGTGTCCGTCAACTCTGATGCCTAATCTTTGCGTACGAACTCTCCAACACTCTCCCCGCCGTCTATATAGGTGATGTGGCCGGAGACATATCCCCCTTCTGCAGAGCACATGAAAACACACAGATTGCCCACATCCTCCGGTTGGCATACACGGCCAAAGGGCATACTGGCGCAGATGTCCTTTATGTCGGCGCCCACGGTGCCTTTCACCAGCCGCGTGCCCATATCGGTCTCCACCAGGCCGCAGCGGATGATGTTCACCCGGATGTTGTGCTCCATCTCCTCCTTGGCCACCACCAGGCCCAGCCCCTCCATAGCCAGCTTGGCCATGGCGTAGGGGCTGTAGCGCGGGGGGCAGTCCTGTGCCGCCCGGGAGGAGATGAAGTGGATATCACCCCGCGGCTGCTGCCGCATGGAGGGCAGCACCGCCTGGGTGAAATGGAAAGCGCCGAAGGCGTGAATACCCACCACCCGTTCAATCTCGCTGAAGCTGGTATCTATCACACGGTCGCCACGGGAGGCGATGCCGGCGTTGTTAATAAGGATATCCACCTTGCCGAATTTATCCAGAGTGCGGGCCACCATCTCCTTCACTTGGTCCGGGTTGGTGTTATCCGCAATCAGGGCCAGGCCCTGCGCGCCTAGGGCCTGGATATCGGCCACGGTCTGCCCTGCGCTGGCCTCGTCCCGGCGGTAGTTGAAGGCCACCTTGGCCCCCGCTCCAGCCAGGGCCAGTGTGATGCCGCGGCCCACCCCCCGGCTGCCGCCGGTGACGATGGCTACCCTGCCTGATAGGTCCATTAGCGCTCCTCTCTTCGTGTCGTGCGCAGCCCACCCCCGCTACAGGACAAGTGGTGGTTGCACATGGTTTCTTTCGCCCATAGTCTATCCTGAGGCTATCTCCGGGGTCAAGGGAGGGGCTATGTTGCCAACGATGTCCTCCCCGGCCGGATCTGTTATAAATGCCACCCCTATTGATCTCAGCTCAGCTATAGCAGCCACTATACTGCCACCGAGGATGTAGTTTATAATGCCGGAGGGTAAACCAAGAGTCGGAAGGAGTAACCGTGCCTCTAGACTTTGAGCTGAGCGAAGAGCAGAAGATGCTGCAGAACTCTGCCAGGGAGTTCGCAGGGAAAGAGTTCACACGGGATAAGGCCGTGGAGTGGGAGCGGCAGCATGACTTCCCTTGGGACATCTACCGGAAGGTTGCCCAGCAGGGATACATAGGCATGCACTGGCCCCCGGAGTACGGGGGGCAGGGGCTGGGGGTGGCGGAGAACCTGATTGTGGCCTATGAGTTCTGCAAAGCGGACCCCCCACTGGGGGCCTCTTTGCTGGCAGGGACCTTTGGCTCCGATATTATCGCCCATAACGGCACCCCGGAGCAGAAGGCAAAATGGCTGCCCAGGCTGGCCAAGGGCGAAATTACATCAGCCGGGTGCTTCACCGAGCCCGGCGGCGGCAGTGACATCTCGCGGGTGTTAGAGACCAGGGCCAAGAAATCGGGTAACGCCTGGCTCATCAATGGCTCCAAGACTTTTATCACCAACGCCTCTACCGCCTCCATATTTGTCACTCTGACCCAGACAGACACTGAAGCCCGGCCGGGGTACCGCGGCCAGTCGGAGTTCATCATAGAGAAGAACCCCAGCGTAAGCGTGACCCCGCTCAAGGGGAAGATGGGGTGGAATACCTCGCCCACCGGGGAAGTGGTGTTTACCGATGTGGAGGTGGCGGATGACGCCATTATCGGTGGCCCGGAAGGCATGAACCGGGGTTTCTACTTCGCACTGGGGTTCCTAGATGAGGCCAGGTTAAGCGTCGGCAACATGGCCATAGCAACCGCTGAGGCTGCCCTGGACAAGGCTGTCTCTTATTCCCTGGAGAGGGAGGCCTTTGGACGCAAAATAGCGGGGTTTCAGGGCCTTGCTTTCCGGCTGGTCGAGATGGCCACCGAGGTGGAGTTGGCCAAGTCACTGCTCCTGCGTGGGTCCTGGCTCTACGAGAAGGCAAATGAGGAGCCGGCCCTCAGGGAGGAGTCCATCAAGGTAGCCTCCATGTGCAAATGGTACGGGGCCAGGCTGGCCGTGCAGTCCTGCGATTTGATGGTGGATACATACGGGGGCTCCGGGTATTTTGCCGAAGAGGATGTCTCCCGGTGGTACACCTTCGCCAAGCAGTTTGAGCTGGTGGAGGGCACCAAAGAGGTCCAGAAAAACGCCATCGCCCGCATAATGTTCGGCAATGAGATAGCCAAGACTCATTAGCGGCAGCCAACTGGAATAAGCTTGGCGAAAAGTGGTGTGTCAAATATAAGCACGGCGCCGGGACACCGGTAG
>JASLQE010000076.1 GCA_030744635.1 Dehalococcoidia bacterium
GGCGAGGCCGAGAAGCTGCTGAACATGGAGGAGAAGCTCCACCAGCGGGTGGTGGGCCAGGAGGAGGCCGTTGAAGCCGTGGCCAACGCCGTCCGCCGTGCAAGGTCCGGCCTCAAAGACCCCAAGCGGCCCATAGGCAGCTTCATCTTTCTGGGCCCTACCGGAGTGGGCAAGACCGAGCTTGGCCGGGCGCTGGCCGAATACCTGTTTGACGACGAGGATGCCATGGTCCGCCTGGATATGTCCGAGTACGGCGAGAAGCACACCGTGGCCCGCCTCATCGGCTCCCCTCCCGGCTACATCGGCTACGAGGAAGGCGGCCAGCTTACCGAGGCGGTGCGCCGCCGCCCCTACCGGGTGGTTCTCCTGGATGAGATTGAAAAGGCGCACCCCGATGTATTCAATGTCCTGCTCCAGGTGCTGGAGGACGGACGGCTGACAGACGGACACGGCCGTACCGTAGATTTCAGCAACACGGTGGTTATCCTCACCTCCAACCTGGGCACAACCGACTGGCAGCACGAAGGTGTGGGCTTCCTCCGAGACGAGAAGAACGATTTCCAGCGCATCAAAAGCGCCGTGGAGAGCGCCCTCAAACGGGCCTTCCGTCCGGAGCTCCTCAACCGGCTTGACGAGGTAATCGTGTTCCACCTCCTCACCAAGGATCAGCTACACGATATCGTGGGGCTGATGATGAAAGAGGTGCAGGAACGGCTGGCGGAGCGAGGGGTATCCTTAGAGCTCAGTCCGGCCGCCGTGGAGCTGCTGGTGCAGGAAGGCTTTGACCCGGTATATGGTGCCCGCCCCCTGCGCCGCGCCATCCAGCGTGACCTGGAGAACCCGCTATCCTCCCGCATCCTGTCCGGCGAGTTCGCCAAAGGGGACACCGTGGCAGTGGATGTGGACGGGGACAAGATGAAGTTCTCCAAGGCCGGTGTGAAAGCCGCCGCCTGACGCTGGTATCCGCCGCATGGGGCCGCATATCCGGCTTATGCCGGCATATACCAACCCGATAAGTAACAGGGGTGCAGCAAGTCTGCTGCGCCCCTGGCTTACCGTATAATGGAAACACCCTGCTGCCGCCGCCGTTACACCAGCCCTCTACTGGGGGGGTCTGGGGGGGGTTGCCCACCAGGCGGGACTCGGACCCCTTTAGATAACCTCGGCCCCTCTCAACCGTTCCACCTGCTCGGTGGAGTATCCCAGGATGGTGGTCAGCACCTCTTCGGTGTGCTCCCCCATGCTGGGGGGTGAGGCGTAGGTGGGTTCAGGGAAAGCGGAGTTCCGGATGGGGTTGCCGATGATCCGGTACTCCTGCCCCTCACAGGTAGTCTTGCCCACCATCCCCATCCCCATCATATGAGGGTCAGCGAAGGTCTGGCCTAAAGTGTTCACCGGTCCACACGGTACATCTTCCGCCAGATGCTCAATCCAGTAGGCCGAAGGACGGGTGGAGAATATCTCTTCAGCGACCTCGTTGAGGGTCTCCAGGTTCTCCACACGCTTCGGCTGGGTGTCGAAGCGGGGGTCCTCGAGCAGGTCGGGGCGCTCCAGTACCCGGCACAGGGAGCGCCAGTTGTCATCGGTAAGCGCCATCAGCGTGATGAAGCCATCAGCGGTATGGAAAATACCCACCAGGGGAACGCCACGGTACTTGGTGCCAGCCGTCACGGGCGGCACACCGGAGTTCAAGAAATGTGTGCCCTCGTAGTAGAGCATGCATAGAGCTGCGCCCAGGAGGGAAACCTCCACTCTCTGCCCCTTTCCGGTGCGCTCCCGATAAAACAGGGCACTGGTTACCCCTTGGGAGAGCAGCATACCCGCCGACAGGTCTGCCAGGGGCACACTGGAGTTGATAGGCTGGCCCGGCTCACCCGCCATGGATAGCGTCCCGGCGTGGCCCTGCATCACTACATCGGCAGCCGGACGGTTAGCGTATGGCCCTGTGGTGCCAAAGGCGGTGATGGAGCAGCATATGATGCGGGGATTCGTCGGGCACAGGCTTTCATAGTCAATCCCTAACCGCCTCATCACATCAGGGCGGAAGTTGTCCATGACCACATCGGAGCGTCCAGCCAGGTCATGAAACACCTGCCTGCCCTCCGGGCTTTTCAGGTTCAGGCACAGGCCTTTTTTGTTGCGGTTGAGGTGGATGAACCGCAGGTCAGCGCTACCCTGGCTCCACCTGGTGTGGAAGCGCGCGCCCAGCCCCTTGCCCCCGAACTGGCGGGGCTCCACCTTTATCACCTCAGCCCCCTGGTCCGCCAGCAACATGGCCCCAAAGAGACCAGACAGGGTATGTGTGAAGTCTATTATCCTGATACCTGCAAGCGGCCCACTCATAGTTGCGCCGTATTATATACCCTTCCCCTGTGGCGTTCAACTTTCATAAACGGCCTCAAATATAGCTTCTTGACTTAGACTGGGGCCGGTGCTACGCTTCGTGTTAGAAGTGTGGCACAAGCAGATGGAAACCACGCTCCCATATAGGTGGACTCTGGACACACAGGTACCTCATGGCAATTATGTTGCCGTCAGCAGCTACAAGAGCAGGTTTCCGGAGCAGATTGCTAACTTTGGAGGTCATAATAGAGGGTACCGATGCCACCGCCACCGGCCTTCCGGGCATGACTACTTTCGTTATTACCGTACCCACCCCGGTGGTGGAATAATAGAGCCCTTCCTACCGGGGCACACGGTGGCTTTTACCGGTGCTTCGGCACTAAAAAAGTAACAGCAGGAGCAATGCGGGATATAGGTTGGCGAGTAACGGTGATGGTCGCCCTGGCTTTGCTGGGGTGGCGTATCGGCGTTGCGTTCCGCCTGGAGCCCCTGTGGCTCCTACCCGGAGTGGGCGCGGGCGCTGTGGTAGGGGCATTTGCAGGCCCCTATGTGACAGCCCGCCCCCTGAACCGCCTGCTGAAC
>JASLQE010000077.1 GCA_030744635.1 Dehalococcoidia bacterium
TCAACGCGACTGACCACTACTTAGGGAAAGGGCCCCCACGGCTTTGCTCCTACAGGATAGCAAATAGAGGCTCCATCCCGAGGGCGGTGGCCAGGTCTGCCGGTTCCCATCCGAGTGGGCGGGATCGACTCTGTCCAAGCAGCCAGGTGTGCCATTGAATCACCCAAATAGTGGCATGTTCGCATCAATTGGGCCGATAGTCCCATTCTCCCTGTTCCTCACCATGAATATTCCCGGCGCCGAGCCACACCATTAGCCTTTCTTGGGGTAGAATGGAGTAGCCTGGATTATAATGGCAATGGAGGGAACAGGTGAAGTATGCCCGATATGAAGCCCAGGGAAATATTGCCTACGGGGTCGTTGAGGGGGAATGGCTGAAACCCATAACCACTACCCCTTTTGAGCCTTACGAAATCATAAGTCATGAGCACCACCTGTCTGAGATAAGGCTCTTGGCCCCATGTACACCCAGCAAGATCCTAGCAACGGCGCTCAACTACAAGAGTCACCTAGAGGATCGGGAGGCCCCCACACAGCCGGAGCCCTTTTTCAAGACCCCTAACTCCGTCATCGGACCTGGCGATACCATCATCCTGCCTCGGAATGCCGGGCATATAGAAGAAGAAGCAGAGCTGGTTGTGGTCATCGGCCGGCGCTGCACCAAGGTATCCGAGGGCAATGCCCTGAACTATGTCCTGGGTTACACCTGCGGCAACGATGTCAGTGCCCGCATGTGGCAGAAGGCAGACCTACAATGGTGGCGTGCCAAGTCGTCTGACACCTTCTGCCCTGTGGGACCCTACATCGCCACAGAGGTGAACGCCCCCAATCTGGAAATATGGGCACGGGTAAACGGAACGGAGGTGCAGCACTGTCGCACAACGGAGCTGCTGTTTGACGTCCCGACTCTCATCAGTTTCATAAGCCAGGTGGTGACTCTTGAGCCGGGCGACCTAATCTTCACCGGCACATCGGGGCGACCTGCTGAGCTTCACGGTGGCGATGTAGTAGAGGTAGAAGTGTCGGGCATCGGCACTCTGCATAATCCAGTGCAGGCAGAGGCATAGTGGCGGGGAGCGTTGGGCCTAGGCACCCATTATTGGGAGTCTATTGTGTTGAGCGAGAAATTGGAGTATTCAGGATACGCTAAAGGGCATCTTGTGCCGAAAGGCAGAATGGTCTAAGTTGCAGTATGTCAATAAGTCAAAATGGTAAGGCACAAAATTTATCAATACTTAATGCCGATAGCTCTACCTACGATTTCTATTTTAACGAGTTTGGTGGCGCCAGAGTACTGATAGCTAGTGAATCCGAAGGTCCGAACGACCCTTTCCCTTCCATGGGGATTTGGAATGTCCGTTTCCAAATAGAGGATCCCTCTCTGGAGTGCCGCTTGCAGCCGGTGCTCAATATCCCCCTCTTCATGCTTTAGCTTTTCTCTATAGTTATTTTTATTATGGTATCACCATTCTTTAGTGCTTCAAGAATTTTTGTTCCGAGTGTTAGCTGACCAAATACCGAGTGAACTAGGAAAATGGCCCGATATCCATTTTCATGTCTGTTAAAATAATAAAGGGAGAGATATCTTATTAGTAACCCGGTAGGGCGCTCATTTCCCGATCTTTAATAAGAGAAAGGAGAGAGGACAATGGTCAGGCTGAAAAAGCTCGGTCACATAGGCATCCGGGCACCTGACATAAAGAGTTCAGTCGATTTTTACTCGAGGGTCTTCGGACTCGAAGTCTCGGAGCGCACAGAGGAGGGTGCGGTCTATCTCCGGTGCGGTCCGGACCATCACAGCCACGTGCTCTACCCAGCAGGCCGGGAGCGGCCGGGCCTTCACCATGTGGCCTTTGAGGTCACCGATCCGGAGGAGTTGGAGAGAGCCGCAAGTATCTTTGAGAGGCAGGGCGTCCCTATAATCTATGGGCCAGGTCCTAGAGATGAACCTGGGATAGCCCGCTCCCTTTATGTTTTGGATCCCGACGGCAATCAGGTGGAACTATACTGTGGGATGCAGCAGATCCCCCGGCATGAGGCAACGAGCATCATGCCCACTAATATAGGTCATGCCCTATTCAAGATGAGTGATCTGGCCAAGGCCGAGCATTTCTATGTTGATCTTCTCGGGCTCAAGGTCTCCGACCGGGTCCGTGGAGTGGCAACCTGGTTGCGCTATGACCCCAATCATCACGGCTTTGCCTTGGGACAGGCAAGAACCCCCGGACTTCACCACACCATGTATCATGTTAGGGACTTTGGCGAGGTTGAGCGGGCAGCCGACATCGTGACAGAGAACAAGCTGCGTATCCTCTGGGGTCCTGGTCGTCACCAAGGGCCAGGCGCCGCGTACTTCTTGTACTTCTACGACCCGGATGGAAACATACTAGAGGTCGGCTGCAACATGGAACAGATCTGGGATGAGAGCTACCAGGGAAGGGAGTGGGAACTGGGTGCTGCCGTCGGCGGCGACTTTGGTGGCCCAGCCCCCCAAGAGTTTTTGGACACATTAATTGGTTAAGAACCGGCCAAGACCTTGGTAACAAAAGAAGGGGTATTCAATCGGGGTAGTGGCCTGGCCCAAGCCACGCCCGCCGTCGCGCTGCAGGCGTTACCAGTCTTTTGCCAACAACTTCCGTAACGCCTGATTGTCCAGGGCTGCCTCGCCCAGCAACTGCTTCAGCTTCTTATTCTCCTCCTCCAGCCGCCGCATACGCCGCACGTCGCTCGCCTACATGCCACCATACTTGGCCTTCCATCGATACAGAGTCTCTGGCGATACTCCATGGCGCCGGCATACTTTCCGAGGTTTTATTCCGGCCTGGGCTTCCTGCAGCACTCTGATAATCTGCTCCTCGCTAAACCTGCTTCCCCTCATGGCTAGTCCTCCTTCCAGTATATTGTAATCTGAGGACTCTCATTTCATCCGGACCTATTTGAGGGGGCAGGTCACAAAGCGTTGGTTCATCTCAGGCAACTCGTTCTCAATTGATGCGGACTTGACTAGCGTACTCGCAAGTTTCGGCAAGGGCGTTTACACCGTGGTCATTTGGGCTGAGACCAATGGTGAGTCGGTGTCCCTGACGAACTACTCAATCTTCGTTGAATAAGCAGCCTTAACCCCCCCTCCCCATATACCGTCGGGCGATGATGATGCGCTGTATCTGGTTGGTGCCCTCATATATCTGGGTGGCCTTGGCGTCCCGCATCAGCCGCTCCGTTGGGAAGTCCTGAGTGAAGCCGTAGCCCCCCAGCACCTGAACGGCGTCCGTGGTCACCTTCATGGCCGTATCGCTGGACAACAGCTTGGCCATAGCACTATACATGGTTACCCGCGGGCCTCCCTGCTCGTAGTGGGAGGCGGCCATGTAGGTGATCTGTCGGGCGGCCTCCACCTGGGTAGCCATATCGGCAATCATGAACTGTATACCCTGAAAGGCGGAGATGGGGCTGCCGAACTGCACCCGCTGCTGGGCGTAGTCCGTGGCGATGTCCAACGCACCCTGGGCAATACCAACCCCCTGGGCGGCCACGGGCAGGCGGCTCTCGTCCAGTGTCTTCATCGCCAGGTAGAAGCCTTGCCCCTCCCCACCCAGCACGGCGGAGGCAGGCAGCCGCAGGTCGTTCAGGGCTATCTGGCAGGTATGCACCGCCTTCATGCTCATTTTGCGCTCCGCCCGCATCACCTGGTAGCCAGGGGTGCCGTTTTCGGGGTCCAGCTCCACCATGAAGGCGCTTATGTCCCGGGTGCCCTTGCCCTCCGAGGTGCGGGCGAAAAGCACCATAAGGTGGGCCACATCCGCCTGGGAGATGAAGCACTTCTGGCCGTTGACCACATAGCCCTCCCCTTCGGCCAACGCCCTGGTCTTCATGGACAGGGAATCGGAGCCGGAGCCGGGCTCCGTCAGGCCGAAGGCGCTGAGGGCCTCCCCGCGGGCGATGCGGGGCAGGTAACGCTGCTTCTGCTCCTCGCTACCCATGAGCTTTATGGGCACCGCACCGAGGCTCACCAGGGTGAGGATGGCGGAGGCGTTATTGCACACCTGGCTCACTTCCTCCACCATCAGGCACTGGGCCAGCAGCCCCATGGAGTCACCGCCGTACTCCTGGGGCACCCCCAGTGAGAAAAAGCCCTCGCGGGCAAACAAGTCCACCAGGTCACGGGGGTACTCCCTCCGCTCCTCCCGCTGGTCAGCGCCCGGGGCCACCTTCTCCCGGGCCACCTGGCGAGCTTTGACCTGCACCCCCCGCTGGGCCTCGGTAAGCTCGTACTGCATATAGCCTCCTTCATCAAGCTCTCCGAAGGAGTCCGGAGTCCTTCGGACATGAGAGTCTCCTTACGCCATAGATTTTATCACCTCCGGTGGTCCAGTGGGCACAGGGTTTCCCAACCACCCGCACTTCCAGGTATCATATCTTTGGAGGGCACGTCATGTCCCTGGGCGGGCAGGAAATGGATAGCGAAGGATGTCGCTACAGGAGCAATATGGAAGATATCGTAATGCACCCCATGGGTACGGTCAGGAACGAGGTGGTCCACGGCGGGGGCCAGGTGTGGGCCGAAGTGGTCTCCGAAATCCACCTAAACCAGGGCCTAGATGAGGCCCTGGAAGGGCTGGAGGGCTTCTCCCACATAGTGGTGCTCTGCTACATGCACCACATGACACCCGGCCAGTTTCCGCTTAAGGTCCACCCCCGGGGCAGGCTGGACCTGCCACTGGTGGGACTCTTCGCCACCCGCCACTACTCACGGCCCAACTCCATCGGCATGACCACCGTCGGGCTGCTGGGCAGAGAGGGGCTGGTGCTCCGCGTGCAGGGGCTGGACGCTTTTGACGGCACCCCTGTGCTGGATGTAAAACCCTTCTTCTCCAGCCGTGACTACCCCACCGATACCAGAGTCCCAGACTGGGTGAAAACAGTTCAAGCCATGCCCCACCGCGCCCACGATGTCCGTAGTTGATACCCTCCAGGAGGTATATGGTCGTTTGCTGGCCCGTTTCGGCCCCCAGCACTGGTGGCCCGGTGACAGCGGGTGGGAGATGATGGTGGGGGCGGTGCTCACCCAGGCGGTGAGATGGAGCAATGTGGAGCGGGCCATCGCCAACCTCAAATCATCGGGTGTCCTGTCCCCCCCCCCCGCGCTACGCCGCCTGCCCCCGGAGGAGCTGGCCCGGCTTATCCGGCCCGCAGGGTACTACAATGTGAAGGCCCGCAAGCTGAAGGCACTGGCCCAGCTTATGGGGGATGCCGGGGATGACCTGGCACGGCTCTTTAACGAGTATACCGACGGGCTGCGGCGCAGGCTGCTGGGGGTATACGGCGTGGGTGAGGAGACCGCGGACTCCATCCTGCTCTACGCCGCTTCCCGCCCGGTATTCGTCATAGACGCCTACACCAGCCGTATCATGGGGCGAATGGGGCTGGCCCCACCTACGGCGTCGTACTCCGAATTACAACGGCTGTTCATGGACCACTTGCCTCCAGATGCCGCCCTGTATAACGAGTACCACGCCCTTCTGGTGCATCTGGGCAAGAATACATGCCGCAAGACTCCCCTTTGCCCCACCTGCCCCCTGAATACAACCTGCCCCTTTCCAGAAGGGCCCGGGCGGTGAATCACCCGGATGATTGCCTACGCCGGGCATATCCTTTACAATAGGCCGGGAGTTAAGAATTTGTCTTCAATCAGCCAGATAGCTTTACTGGTAGTCGTAGCCGTGGGATTCCTCTGGCTGTGGCTGTTTTTGCTGCGCTGGCGTGTAACCCGGGCGCAGAGGCAGGTGGTGGAGGCCTTTCACCGCCTCGGCGCCCTCTCGCCCGATACCGCCCGGCCACTGACGGAGCTTGGAGTAGCCCACCGCAAGACCATAGGCATGCGCAACTTCCAAGCCATGGCCCTGCGGGCGATGTTGACCGCCGGCATCGTGGTGCCGGTTGAAGGTAACCGGCTCTACCTCTCAGAGGAGGCCATCCAGGCCGCCATAGCCGCACAGCAGCAGAAAAAACGGCCATAATCCTGGCTTCGATACTGAATGTAGCCCAGCTTACTTTATACCTGCAAGTACCCCATGATATAATTCGGCTACGGAGCGACGAGGAGGTGAATTGTGGCGAAAGTAACTATATACTCAACCGCAACATGCCCTTGGTGCAAGACCACCAAAAAGTTTTTCGACGATAACGGAGTGCAGTACGAAGACAAGGATGTAGGTGCGGACCTAGCGGCCCGCCAGGACATGATAACAAAGTCCGGCCAAATGGCGGTGCCGGTGATTGATGTTGATGGCCGCATCATTGTCGGCTATG
>JASLQE010000078.1 GCA_030744635.1 Dehalococcoidia bacterium
CCTCAAAGCTCTGGTCTTTGAGGGCATTGCGGATGGCATCGGCATCCCTGCGGTCGGCATAGAGCCTGTTGATGCCCGGCGGCAGGTCAGCCTGCATCTTCCCCCGGTTGAGCAGGGTTATGTCATGTCCGGCCTGTGCCAGCGCCCGTACCAGTCGCAGGCCTACAAATCGGGTCCCACCTATCACAAGGGCCTTCATGCTCCCCTCCTTCGATTTGCCATTAGTTGCATAAATGAGTATTCCTTTGTTTCCTAAGCCGATAACCTTCGCTACGCTCTCCAACTGAGCGCAGTGAAGGTTCTCCGTTGCTTCGCAGGCCTATTCCTCTTAGCGTCAGCCTTTAAGCCCGGCCACCACCTTGTCATAGCCCTCTATGAGGTCCTTCATGACATCGGTAGCGCTGGTTATCTCCGTCACCAGGCCGCCTATGGGCCCCATGGGCACCGCTCCCCACTCCATCTCACCGTCCTTGAGGCCCCGTATCATGCGGTGGCGGCCATCGTCTCCGGGGTCGTAGTAGCGGTCAAAGGCCCTCAGCTCCTCCGCGGGCACCCCGGCGAACTCCATCTCCAGAAACTTCTTGGTGAACTCGTTTTTTATGGAACGGGTGATGGAATAAACCCGGCGTCCGTAGGCCACATAGCTATCATCGCGGGAGTTGACGATGGCTTCCTTCACCGCCGGGTGGCAGGTGCACTCCAGGGTCGGCATGAACCGGGTTCCCATGTATACACCCTCGGCCCCCAGGGCCAGGGCGGCCACCACCCCACGGGCATCGCCTATCCCACCGGCGGCGAGCACCGGAATGTTGACCGCATCCACCACCTGGGGCACCAGCACCAGGCTGGGTATCTCATCCGGGCTGGAATGGCCCCCGGCCTCATGGCCTTGGGCCACCACGATATCCACCCCCGATTGCTGCGCCCTCAGAGCGTGCCTGGAGGAACCCACCACATGGATAACCTTCATGCCGGCATCATGCATCTGCTTCGTGTATTCGTCAGGGGAGCCCATGGACACCACTGCAACCTTCACCCCCTCCTCAATGCACACCTCCAACCGCCTATCGCATACCGCCTTGCCCCGGCGACCGATGGGGCAGTTCACGGCGAAGGGCCTAGAGGTAAGCTCCTGGGTCTGGCGTATCTCCCGGCGCAGTATCTCGCCCACCACCTTCGGATCCCGGCTCACCACCTCCTGGCCAACGCCGGGGCCGATGGTGCCCATGCCCCCGGCGTTGGATACCGCCGCTACCAGCTCCGCTCCGGAAATCCAGCCCATGGGGGCCTGGACTATAGGGTACTGGATATCCAGAATGTCACTTACTTTAGT
>JASLQE010000079.1 GCA_030744635.1 Dehalococcoidia bacterium
CCGGCCGGGGGTACGACGACGAGAAGATGATTCAGGCCTGCCGTAACGAGTTCCAGAGCTCGTCTCTGTGGGGGGAGGTGATGCTGGAGAACCAACATATTCCCGCCCCCCTGGACCAGAAGTCCATCTTCTCCCTGTATATCATCGCCGTTCTCATGCGGGACACGAGGGAATCGGTGGACTTCAACCGGCTGCTGCTGGACGAGGTGCGGGGCCGGGTGGCCGATGGTATCGCCGCTCTGCCGGATGAGCGCTGCCGGCTGGTGGACGATAGCCCGCCGCCTTGGTACTTCCTGCGGCTATACCGCTATATGGAGAAGTACGGCGTGGTGGTGGTAGCATCGCATTACTCCATACTGCTGGCGGGGGCGGTGGAGGAAGGCCCTGACGGCCGCTGGGGCCGGGCGCTCAGCCCCGAGGAGCGAGGGATGCCCATGAAGACCCGGGAGGACGCCTGCCGCGCCCTAGCCCAGTTCTATTTGGACCGGCATATCTTTGACACTTTCTTCACCGGCGAGGCCAAGGCCCGCATCCACTCCCGGATTGTACGAGAATGGCAGGCTGAAGGGCTTATCGTCCATCAGAACCGGGGGTGTGAGGGCATCAGCATGGGCAGCTCCGAGGCCCGCCTCCAGCTCCTTAATGAAGGTATCCCTGTGATAGCCTACGAGGGCAACATGGCGGATAAACGGGAGTTTGACCAGACCCAGGTGATGGACCGGATAGAGGCCTTTATGGAGTCCCTGAACCTGACAAAGCTGGCCGACTGAGCTTTAGCGCCCCTTGAAGAGGGGCTCCCTCTTCTCCACCCAGGCGCGGGGGCCTTCCTTGGCGTCCTCGGTGTCGGCTATAACCTCCATGGCCTTCTTGTGCTCTTTCCAAGCGGCCTCCGTGTCTATCTCCATACACCTGTAGGCCAGGGTCTTGGTGATTCCAATGGCCACTGATGGCCCCTTGATAATGGGCATAGCCAGCTCCCACACCTTTAACATGAGCTCATCATGGGGCACCACATAGCTCACAAAGCCTATTCTGAGGGCCTCCTCGGCATTGAACAGGCGTCCGGACCACATTACCTCCAGTGCGTTGGCCATGCCAAGAATACGGGGTAAGTAGTAGGCCAGTCCGGCGGCGGGTGCCGAGCCCATGCGGATGAATCCCCCTCCGAAGCGGGCCTTGTCCGAGGCCACCCGGATGTCGCAAAGGGTGGCCAACTCCAGTCCCCCACCCACCGCAGCGCCGTTTATGGCGCCGATGACGGGCTTGGGCATCTCCCGGAGGGTGCGGTGCAGGCGGCCCCAGCGCATGGTAAAGTCCTTGCCCTGGGAGCGGGCGGCGTGCAGTGCTCTGGGGTTGGCCCCACCGCAGAAGGCCCTGCCGGTACCGGTGAGCACTAACAGCTTGACCGTATCGTCATTTCGGGCCTGTTCCATAGCCTGAAGAATCTCCTGCCCCATCTCCAGGGAGATGGAGTTCATGGTGTCCGGACGGTTTAGGGTGAGTAGCCCCATCCCG
>JASLQE010000080.1 GCA_030744635.1 Dehalococcoidia bacterium
CAAGAATTATACGAGGTGCGCCGGTGTCATCTCCCAGCTTCTGACGGAGACGGTTAAGGTAGCTGTCCAGATAGCTGACACCCTCAGGGAACTCATCCCCCCACAACCTGTGAAGAAGTGCCCGGCGGCTGATAGCCCGTCCCTCATGCTGGACCAAATGTGTCAGGAGTCCATATTCTATGGGGGTCAAGGACAAGGCCTGACCGCCCCGGCACGCACTGCGGCCTACCAGGTCTATGTGGATATCACCGGCCTCCAGCGCAGCCTTCGCACTGCGGTCTTTGTCGACACGGCTGCGCTGGACCACCGCCCTTAGCCGCGCCATCAACTCCACATGGTTGACCGGCTTGGAGACATAGTCGTCGGCCCCCAGGTCCAGGCTCCGTATCCTGTCCTTCCCTTGCACCCTGGCGGTAAGCACCACAACCGGCACATCCGAGAACAAACGTATACTCTGCAGCACATCAAAGCCTTCCCTGTCCGGAAGGTTGACATCCAGCACCACCAGATCAGGAGCTTCGGCCTCCACCAATGCTATCCCCTTACCGCCTTCCGCGGCAGACAGCAGCGTGACCCCGGGCCAGAGCATGCCCAGGCACAGAGACACCAGCTCCACTGTCTCCGGGCTGGAACCAACCAGCAGCGCCTTCATCCAGCGTATCGCCTTTTGAGATTTATCATAGTGTTTCTCAACGGGCCTGCTCCTCATCAAAAAGCTTCATGTATGTGGGGGGCCAGCCGGGGGTGGGGTCGGCCTGAGCACCGAAGAAGGGAATGGGGTACGGCAGCCCGGCACCGGCCAGGAACTCCAGGCCCTCAGCCGCCTTTTCCATATAGTGGGGTGGCAGGGCCAGAGAGATTTCGTCCTCCGCCACATGGCCGTAGCGCCTCTCCCCGTAGTCAGGAATGGCCAGGGAGGGTTTGCCAGTAGCAAAGCAGCGGGCCACCGATGTGGCACAGGAGGACCCACCGGTGTGTATGAATTCCAGCAACTCGTAGTCTTTATACTGGAGCCCGTTAAGTAGCATCATCATCTGGGCCGGGGCGGCGTACACTAGCACCAGGTCTGGCTGGAACTTATCCCGTGCCAGCGGTGCCACCACCACGGTCTCGAAGCGCTCCGATACCAGTGGAAAAGCGTCCTGGCGTTTGCGGGCATCCTGCTGGTTCTGGCACCAGATACCCGTAACCAGTGACCCGTCAGCGATGGTCTCCGGGGTATCACACAGGCCCATTATATAGGAGCAGAAGGGCGGCAGATCCTCCCTGGCCGCAGCCACCGTAAAGCCATACAACCTGGCCTGAGTGATACGCTGGCAGGTTGTCAGACGCGCCTCGGGCCACCGCACACCGGGCACCTGTGCGG
>JASLQE010000081.1 GCA_030744635.1 Dehalococcoidia bacterium
CCGTATTGTCCTAACTGCTATAAGGAATGGTCGGCATGGGAGAATCCGGATTACAAGGAGTCCTATTGCCACACCTGCTGCAGACCTGCAACAACTAAGATTCTAAAACCACAATGTTCTTCATGCTTCATTAAATTCAGGCGGTAGGACGGGTGGGACATTTCGCATAGTTAAGTCGCCCAAGAAGCAGAATCATTTGCCAGGGGTGGCTTGAAATTTAGGAGCCCATCCTACTCGAGGTTTTCCTCTGGGACTTACTTGGTTGTTGAATGTACACTTCCCTCTTCGGCTTTGCAGTCACAGGAAGCAAAAGAGTAAAGAGCAAGCATCGCCCCTACTGCCGCTACCTCCCCCTTTTCGGCCAGGGGTTGCAAGGCTATACTATGGTGGAGGAGGCACCGGCATGGCTACCGACCAGGATCAGGCCCGCATTGCGGAGCTGCGTCGCCTAATCAACCATCACAACCATCGCTACTATGTGCTGGACAGCCCCGAAATTTCGGATACCCGGTACGATGCCCTATTCCGGGAGCTTCAAGACCTGGAGTCCGCTCACCCCGGCCTGGTAATCCCAGATTCCCCCACACAGAGGGTGGGTGCGCCCCCTTTGGATGAGTTCGGCACGGTGGCGCACCGGGAGCCGTTGCTCAGCCTGGCCAAAGCCTTTTCCCTCACGGAATTTGTCGCCTGGCAAAAACGGGCGGAGCGTCTTCTGAACGGGCAGACTTTTGATATGGTATGTGAGCTGAAGATGGATGGCCTGGCGGTGGCCCTTACCTATGAAGATGGCCGCTTGGTGACGGGGGCCACCAGGGGGGACGGGTACCAGGGAGAGGATGTCACCCTGAATCTGAGAACGGTGCGCAGCATCCCCCTTGCCCTGCCCCCGGAGGGGCGCTTCCCCCACCGCTTCGAGGTGCGGGGCGAGGTGTTCCTCACCAAAGCCGGGTTCAAGAGGCTCAACGAGGAACGGGCCGCCCAGGGCCTGCCCCTGTTTGCCAACCCCCGCAACGCTGGGGCCGGTTCGGTGCGCCAGTTAGACTCCCGCATAACCGCCTCCAGGCCCCTGGACATCCACATATACGGCCTGGGCTGGGCTGAGGGCGGCGACATACCCTCCACCCATTGGGAGACTCTGTACATGCTACGGTCACTCGGCTTCAAGCTAAGCTACCACAGTGCCCGTGTGGAGACCGCTGAGGATGTAGAGGTCTTCTACCGTCGCTGGCTGGAGGGACGGGATGAGCTGCCCTATGAGGCGGACGGGGTAGTCGTAAAGGTGGACTCCCTTGCCTTGCAGGTTGAGCTGGGCACGGTGGCCCGCGAGCCCCGCTGGGCCGTGGCCTACAAGTTCCCCGCCGTCCAGGCCACCACCCAGCTGCTGGACATCGGCATCAATGTGGGCCGCACAGGCAGCCTCAACCCTTATGCAATCCTGGAGCCGGTGTCGGTGGGAGGGGTCACCATCAGGCAGGCCGCACTACATAACGAGGAGGATATACGCCGCAAGGACATCCGCATCGGTGACACCGTCATCGTGCAGCGGGCGGGGGAGGTCATCCCGGAGGTCGTTGGCCCCGTTGTAAGCCTACGCACCGGACGGGAGCGGGAGTTCCTTGTCCCCTCTCGCTGCTCCGCCTGTGGCACGCCAGTGGTCAGGCCGGAAGGAGAGGTGATGAGCCGCTGTCCCAACGCCGCCTGCCCCGCCCAGGCCCTGGAGCGGCTGCGCCACTTCGTTGGCCGGGGAGCTATGGATATTGACCGGGTGGGCACCAAGCTGTGCCAGGCCCTGTTTGAGGCTGGGCTGGTGAAGGATGTGGCCCATTTCTACCTCCTTACGAAGGAAAATTTCCTCACCCTGGAGAGAATGGCTGATAAGAGCGCTGAAAAGGTGCTCACCAGCATAAGGCGTAGCAAGGGCCGCCCCCTATCGCGGCTGCTCTTCGCCCTGGGTATCCTCCATGTGGGGGAGGAGGTGGCCGATGTGCTGGCAGCGCATTTTGGCAACATGGACGGGCTCATGTGGGCCTCGCAGGAGGAGCTGTCGGCCATTCCGTCCATCGGCCCCAAGATTGCCGGCAGTGTGGCCGCCTTCTTTCGGGAAGTGGGGAACCGCAGCATCATTGACAAGCTGCGCCTTGCGGGTGTAAGTATGGAGCAGCCAAAGGCAGGTACTGCAGCCAAACTGCAACTATCCGGCTTGGAGATAGTAATTACCGGCCAGCTGGAGTCCATGACCCGTGTACAGGCAGAGGTCAGGGTGAGGGAGTTGGGTGGCGCGGTCGGCTCCGGTGTTACCCGCCGGACCACCCATGTTGTGGCGGGGGCAAACCCCGGCTCCAAGGTGGAGCGGGCACGTACCCTGGGTACCACAGTTATCGGTGAGGAGGAGTTCATCAGGCTCATGGAGGAGTCCCGCTGACTGATACCAGTCCGAACCGCAGGCCCCTCAAAGGGGACCTCAGAGGCAGAAGCTACCCGGGCGAGGTGGTGCGTGCGAATGTCTGGAGGCCGGAGCTAAGCACGCTATCCTCAGGTGCCCTGTTCCGCATCGTGCTGCTCTCATCGCCACAGCCGTTGGCCCATGAGGTGATGGCGGACCCCAATTTAGCCTTCCTCGTCCTGCCGCAGAGCCCTGGTGTTAGAGAGGCACCGGCCCGCTACCTGGTAGCCGGCGCATATGTCTGCGGGGCGGTGTTCACCAACCTTCACCAGGGGGGCGGACTTCCCTCCGCATCCTCGGGCCTGGGGCCGCAGGAGATGGCCCAACACCTGCTTCGCTGCTGGGAACTGGCCGAGTGGGAGCGCCGCTTTCCCTTGCTGCGGCTTCTGGACCCTGGCCTGACGATGGCCTCCACCTCCGCCGAAGTGGCCGACCAGGAGGGGTGACTGCTGAGGTCGGAATCGGGCATGAATGAGAGGCTGGCACGGTTGAAACCTCAACTGGAGCAACTATATGCCGCCTGGAACGAGTTGATGAGCGAAACTGCGGGGATGCTGGACCGGCTGGCATCTCTGGGGAGTGCCGCGTTATCCACAGCGGGAGGCCCCCTGGGGCTTTGCTTGGCCCTGGCATCCGCATACCCTTCCCCGGAGGCCCTGGAGCATGACCTCGAATTTCTGGAGCGGGCCGGACTGCTGGAGCCACATCTGTCGGCGGCATTGAGCACCAGCCGCTA
>JASLQE010000082.1 GCA_030744635.1 Dehalococcoidia bacterium
CTGCCGCCATCTCTATTCTGTCGCCGCTGGCATCAAAACCCTGTACCGGTGGAACATCCAACGGAGAAGGCAGGTAATCCACCGCTGCATCCAGCAGGAGTTGTACCCCTTTATTTCTGAGGGCGGTGCCACAAAGTATGGGCACTATCTTGTTGTCCAGGGTGGCGCGCCGCAGGGCGGCCTTCAACTCCTTGATAGGGA
This sequence comes from Dehalococcoidia bacterium, assembly GCA_030744635.1. GTDB lineage: Bacteria > Chloroflexota > Dehalococcoidia > JACVQG01 > JAHKAY01 > JASLQE01. The sequence goes on from JASLQE010000082.1 coordinate 202, forward strand.
TATCCCTGCCCTCTACATAGGAAATCATGAGCTGGTCGTCTTCTTCGGCCAGCCGTTCAATCATGTTTTCCCTCGCCAGGTCAACAGCTTTAGCCTCTTTCTCCGGTATAGATATTTGGCGGGGTGCCTGGTCCCTGTCATCAGAGAAGACCCATGATTTGTTCTCAACCAGGTCCACGATACCGTAGAACTCAGTCTCATGGCCCAAAGGATACTGGATGGGGACAGGCTTGGCCTTAAGGCGCTCTCTTATCATATCGACTGCCGACTGGAAGTTGGCGCCCAGCCGGTCCAGCTTATTGATAAAGCAGATACGAGGTACGCGGTACTTGTTGGCCTGCCTCCACACGGTCTCAGACTGCGGTTCAACACCAGCCACACCGTCAAACACCACCACTCCACCGTCCAGCACCCTTAAACTCCGCTCCACCTCTGCGGTGAAGTCCACATGGCCGGGGGTATCTATGATATTAATGCTGTAATCTTTCCAGTATGCCGAAGTTGCAGCGGCGGTGATGGTAATACCCCGTTCCTTCTCCTGTACCATCCAGTCCATCACCGTGGTACCCGCATCAACCTCACCGATCTTATAGGTCCGTCCGGTATAAAATAGCACCCGTTCTGTCAGTGTGGTCTTACCGGCATCGATATGGGCTATGATGCCTATATTTCTTACCTGTGATAATGGGACCTCGTCCGACATCCTGGTTGCACTCCCAACCTGCTCCCCCGGGCCAACCGGGCGGGCTACTGCGTTTACCATCGGTAGTGGACGAAGGCTTTGTTTGCCTCCGCCATGCGGTGAGTATCTTCCCGCCGCTTCACTGCCGCCCCCTGTCCCTGGGCCGCATCCATGAGCTCATTGGCCAGCCTCTCTGCCATGGGCTTGCCCTTGCGGGCCCTTGCCGCCCCTATCAGCCAGCGCAGCGCCAGGGACATGCTCCGGTTAGTACGCACCTGGATGGGTATCTGATAAGTGGCACCACCTACCCTGCGCGGCTTAACCTCTAACAGGGGTGTAGCGTTCTGAATAGCCTGCTCCATCACCCCTACCGGCTCCCTGTTCCGGGCGGCGATAATGTCTATAGCCCCATAGACTATCCTCTCAGCGGTAGCCTTCTGGCCGTTGAGCATAACCCGGTTGATGACCCGGGATACATTCCGGTTCTGGAACTTGGGGTCAGGAAGTATC
>JASLQE010000083.1 GCA_030744635.1 Dehalococcoidia bacterium
CTCCGGGACTGGGAGCAGGTCTACAACACCATCCGCCCGCACAAGGCCCTTGGCTACCTGACCCCTTACCAATTCGTCATCCGGTGGCAAACCCAAAGAAAGGAGGCCTTGTGTCACTAATCTACTGGACGAGTACAGATATTTGACACTGTTGTTGCTACCGTGCTAACTTTGGGTGTTCTATTGAACGTTTGTGCAAGGAGAGCCTTTTTATGATTGAAGGTCTACGCGAAACGGTGCTGGGGGCCGATAAGGGGCAGAAGGTCCTTTCCGCCATCATCGGCCAGGGGGATGCCAAGGAAAAGATTCTGGCCTCGCTGCTGGCCGGGCACCATGTCCTCATTGAAGGGCCCCCTGGGGTGGGAAAGACCACCCTCACCAAACACATCGCTTCCGCACTACCTCCAGTGGAGGTGGTGAAGGGCTGTGCCTATCATTGCAACCCCACTGACCCGGTATGCCCCAACTGCCGGGCCAAGCAGTCCTCAGGTGAAGCCATAGAGACGGAGACTATAGCCGGTGCCAAGCGCTTCATCCGCATACAGGGCTCTCCGGACCTCACCGCCGAGGACCTGCTGGGGGATGTAGACCCCACCCAGGCCTTCAAGTTCGGTCCTCAGGACTTCCGTGCCTTTACACCCGGCAAGCTCCTCAAGGGAAACCGGGGAATAGTCTTCTTTGACGAGCTGAACCGGGTGCCGGAGAAACTACAGAACGCACTGCTCCAGGTGCTGGAAGAGGGCATCGCCACCATCGGCCCGTATGACCTGGACTACCCGGCCAACTTCGTCATGGTGGCTACCATGAACCCCAAGGAGCGGGCCGGGGTGGAGGAGCTGTCTGATGTGCTCCTGGACCGCTTTGATGTAGTCAAGATGACCTACCCCGAGACCCCGGAGCAGGAGCAGGACATCCTGGAGCGCTACGGGCTGCGCCTGGACGATGTGCAGGTGCCCCCGGAGGTGACCCAGAGTATAATATCCCTGGTGCGGGCTACCCGGGAGGAACCGTGGGGCAAGGAGATGGAGCAGGGCGTCAGCGTGCGGGGAAGCCTGGCCCTTTACGAGAAGGTGCAGGCCCTGGCCCTGTTAGAGGGCCGAGCCGCCTCGGAGAGGGGGGACATCCGCCGCATGGCCGCATCCTCCCTTACCACCCGGGTCAAACCCTCCCCGGACTCCAAGTACTATGACGATATACCCGGTTTCGTAGACGAGCTGGTCAAGGAGATGCTGGGCGATGCCGCTTGAGGGCCTCAGGCAGGGCTTCACCATAGCCGTTTCGGGCAAGGGCGGCGTGGGCAAGACGGCCCTGTCCGCTCTCCTAGTCCGGACCCTCTCACGGCTGGGTGCGGTGCTGGCCATCGACGCCGACCCCGACTCCAACCTGCCCCAGGCCCTGGGCCTGGATGTGGAGACCACGGTGGGGGAGGCCCGCGAGGCTATCCTCAACGCCCCTGCCCGCAGCCGGGTAGCATCGGACAAGGCGGGTGCCTGGCGGCAGGCCCTGGCGGAGAGGGTGGAGGAGACCTATGACTATGACCTGGTGGTCATGGGCCGCTCCGAAGGCCCCGGCTGCTACTGCGCCGTAAACTCCATCCTGCGAGAGGTCATAGACTCCCGTGCCGAAAGCTATGACTTCACCGTTATAGACTGCGAGGCCGGGCTGGAGCACCTCAGCCGGCGCACCACCCGGGATGTGGATGTGCTGTTAGCCGTTGCGGACCCCACCAAAAACGGCCTGGTTACGGCCAAGAGGGTGCAGGAGCTTACTGGAGAGCTGATGGTGGACTTCGGCACCACGGCGGTGTTGGTGAACAAGGCCACTCCGGAGAACAAGCCGCTGGTGGAGGCCCTGGCACGGGAGCAAGGTGTGGAGATAGCCTTTTCCCTGCCGTACGACCCCGTGGTGGCTGAGTACGATATGCTGGGAAAACCGGTGGCCCAAATACCCGATGAATCACCTGTAGTCCAGGCAGTGGCTGCTCTGGTGGAGCAGGTGCTGACCGCGGCCGCACATATATAGGGAGCAAAGGAGGAGTCATGCAGGCAGAGAAGACGCAGGCCCGGGTCTACCAGTTACCCTTGGAGCTGGAGCAGCTCTACGATGGGCTGGATGACCTTGGAATCGGCCCCCGCTACATAAGCCACATCCGTAAAGGGGACTGGCATGTGGAACTGGGCGGGCCCCGCCACGAGTACCAGAGCTTTGTCCTGGCCGAAATCAAAGAGAAAGCCGAGGATGTGCAGGACGGGCGGGTGGAGCTTATCGGCCCCGATCTTCAGGAGATAGAGCCTGAGGACTCTTTACCCTTCGGCATTGAGGTAAAGGTGTACGGCTCTGAGCTTAATGTGGACCACAGCGAGTTCGTGGAACGCGGCACCTTGATGGGCCTCCTGTTCCTGGAGGGGTGGATGCTGGTGGGTGCCCGCACCAATGTGTGGGTGCGGGTCAACAAAAAGGTCATCCCTCGCTCCAGCTTCGTCAAGCTGGCCCAGTCGATGCGGGCCTCCGTTCTGTCCATGTGCCCCATTGCCGAGGCGGTGGAGGTGAGGATAATCATCGGGGCGCCTGAGGTTGGCGGCCAGGAGCTGGTGAACAAGTACCTGGAGACCGCCAACGAGTACTGGGAGGAGGTGGACGCCCGCCACAAGGGGCTTTCCGACGAGGATGTGGATACCTTCTACGGCTGCACTATCTGTAAGATGATTGCCCCCAACCACGCCTGCATCATCACCCCCTCCAGCCTGCCCTACTGCGGCATTATGTCCTTCTACTCCGCCAAGGCCATCTACGACATAGACCCCTCAGGCTATGTGTTTGAGGTGCCGGTGGGTGAAGTGCTGGACTCCAAGGTTGGCTCCTATAGCGGAGTGGATGAGGTCATATGGGAGAAATCAGGCCACCGTCACAAACATTTCTATCTGCACACCACCATCAAGTACCCCACCACCAACTGCGGCTGCTTTGAGGCCGCCTCGTTCTACATCCCCGAGGTGGATGGGGTGGGCCTGTCGCAGCGCCGCTACTTCGGCCCCACCCCCATAGGCATATCGTTCTCCAAGATTGCCGGCATGATGAGCGGCGGTGCCCAGAACCACGGCTTTAAAGGGATATCGGTGCTTACCATCCGCTCTCCCAAGTTTCTTCAGGGTGATGGGGCCTGGGACCGCATCGTATGGATGCCCAAGACTCTCAAGCTGGAAGTGGCCGATGTCATCCCTGAAGAGGTGTATGACAAGATTCCCACTGAAGAGGACTGCCTGGACACGGCGGAGCTCAAAGAGTTCCTCATTCAGAAAAAGCACCCTATAATACAGAAATACTGGAAGGACGGCGAGCCTCAGCCCTTAGAGGTCCCCTTCCCCGGCGAGGACTGGCCTGAGTAAGGTCAAAGGGGACTCTTGGTAAGAGAGGAGCTGTTAACCACCACAAGTAAACTGGGCCAGGCGGAGCTACACCGGAGGCTATTCTCAGGCTTCCCCATCGCCGAAGGCGAGAGGGATGCAGTGGTGGCCAGCATTATGAGCGGCCACCATCTGCTCATACTGGGGCCACCGGGCAGCGGCAAGACCACCTTGGCCCAGCGCATCGCATCGCTCCTGGGGGATACTCCGGTGGTAAAGGGTTGTCCCGTGAACTGCTCCCCCGAGATATCGGAATGCCCCTGGTGTCAGGAGGCCCTCGCACGCGGGGAGACCCTTAGCCAGGAGGTCTTGCCCCACCCGCAGCGCATCAAGCGGCTTCAGGGAAGCGGTGACCTGGTGCCGGAGGACCTGGTGGGCGACCTGGACCCCGAAGTCGCCTTCCGGGAGGGGCTGCACTCCCTGACGGCTTTCGTGCCCGGAAAACTGCTCCGGGCAAACCGGGGTATCCTGCTCATAGACTTCGTTGACCGTATGCCGGAACGCGTGCTCAATGTGGTGCTCACCGCCCTGGCAGGGGATAACATCAGCATCGGCCCCTTTGAAGAGCACTTCCCCATGGATATGGTGGTTATCGCCACCGGCAGCCAGGCCGGCCTGCATTACCTCCCCCTGGACCTGGTGGACTGCTTTGATGTGGTCTCCCTGGGCTACATCCCAGACCGGGAGGCGGAGACCGCGGTAGTGGCGGCCTCCATGGAGAAAGCCGGTAAGAACCTCCCCGCCGTCGATACCGCACAGGTGGTGGATATCACCGGGCTTACCCGTTCCCACCCCGAGGTGGAGAGGGGGGTCAGCACCCGCGGCGCTATTCGCTATGCCGAGGTGCTGTCTGCCTACCAGGAGCTGGGCACACAGGGTGAAGTGCCACTGCGGGCCGCCGCTCACATGTCCCTGCCTCACCGGCTGCGGGTAAACCTGGAGACGGATCTACCCGGCAAGCGGGAGATGGTGGTGGACGAGGTGTTGGAAGAGGTGCTGGGTGAGGAGTCCGAAGACGGGCTGGATATCTCCCTTACTAAAGAGGACCTCCTGGGGCTGGTGGAGGAGCTGGCGCGGGAGGACAGGTTCCGCAAGCCACTCAAGTACGGCGCCTTTGACCTTCTCCTCAAGCGCATCCACCGCTTCCCGGACTCCCGGCTGGCCCGTGTCTACCAGGATGTCTACCAGCGTCTTCAAGAGCTCTACCCGGACCGCTTTCACCCCGATAACATCACCGAGGAGCTGCTGGCCGAGATTGAGGAGACCCGGATGCGGGAGGAGAGGATGGTCCGGGCGCTGCGGGAGATGGAGAGTGAGGCCCTGCAGCAGACCCTGGAGCTCCTCCAGGAACACCAGGTGCTGGAGAAGGGGAGCCGGGGTTGGGAGATAAGCCGGCGCGGCATAGCCTTCCTCCTGGAAAAGCTGACCCCCAGGGTGTGGGAAAGCGTATATTCCTCCGGCTACGGCCGCCACGCCACCGGCAAGAAACTCACCGCCGGTGAGGGGCGTGTGGTGGGCATACGCCAGTACCGCTTCGGTGACCGCTACAAGGATATATCACTCAAAGATACCATGCGCCGTGCCATCCGCAACCGCCATGAGGGGGTGACCCGAGAGGATATTATGGTCACCACCAAGGATATACGGGCCAAAATGGACATTATCCTGGTGGTGGACCTCTCCGGAACCATGCGCCAGTTGGAGAAACTGTGGTACGCCAAGGAGAGCGCCATTGCCCTCTCCCTGGCCGCCGCCCAGAGCGGGGACCGCGTGGGTGTAGTCACCTTCTCCAATATGGCCGATGTGAAGGTGGATGTGACCACCAACCCCCACCGGGTCTGCGGTAAGGTGATAGACCTGGAGTTGCACGAGAAAGCCTTCACCAACATCGGCTACGGTCTGCTAAAAGCCACCCACCTGTTTGACCGGCACCGGGGGGGCCGGGCCACCCGCCACCTCATCCTCATATCCGATGGCGATGCCACAGCCCCTCACCCCTCCCCCCAGAAATATGCCTTGAGACAGGCTGCCCGGGCGGCCCGGAAAGGGATAACCATATCGTGCATCTGCATCCATGAGGAGTCCGCTGACCCGGAGCTGATGCGGCGTATCGCCCGCATAGGCAAGGGCCGCACCTATGTCATCGGCGCGGAGGGCATCACCGATGCCGTTCTTCAGGAGCGGCTGGCCGCCCGATCCGCCGGGGCTTAGAATATAATCATTGTGACCCACGAAAGGGGCAACCAACGAAAAGGGGTAACCAACGAAAGGGAGGTGGCCTATGGCAGAGCTATGCAGCGTATGTACCAAAAATGAGGTGTCCGTCAAGTGTGAGGAGTGCGGGGCCCCCCTGTGTGGCATCTGTGTCAAAGAGGTGATGCTCCAGGAGATGACCCCCGCCTCCATGGTCAAGCCCGGTATCTCCATGTCCCCTACACGGCCCGGCATGACTAAGAAGAAGGTCTGTCCCAAGTGCATGAAGGAAGCCGACCTTATGTAGGTCCTCCGGGAAAGGAGTGAGTTATGGCCGATAGGCTGGTCAACCTGGGAGGCAGCCAGGTCAACGTCAGTAAGGTGGTACGGGACCCCCGTGGGGTGGAGGACTTGGTGGCTGAAGCTATCGGTGAGGACTGGCAGGAGAACCGTTTCCTCCAGTTTGATGAGCGTCTATTCCCCTACGCCGATGCTGCTGACATGGCTGAATGGGACGGCTTCCTGCTGGAGCGCTACCGCCCGCTGTACGCCAGCCCCCAGCGGGAGTGCACGGACTGTCCCCTGGGACCGTGCTCACTGGGGGTGGGGCGGTGTGGCCTAGGGCTGGATACATACCAGGCCCGCCTGAGCCTGCGCCGGGCCTGCCGCGGATGCGTCACTCAGATTGTAGATAGCCGGGAGTTGCTGGACTATGCCCTGAGAAGCTTCGGCCCCGACCATCCCATCGGCATGGGGTCGCAGCAGGACAGGAGCGATTACACGGCCATCGGCGTCCTTACCGGCCAGCATGTGAGTAGCCTGAGTGGCCTTAATATCGCCCTGTCCTACGCCGAGGGCCAGATGGCCAAGCTCTTTGCCTCCAGCTATACCGCTACCACCGGGGCCACAGCCCTGGAGGGCATGGCGTTTCATGCCGGTTCCCTCCTGATGTTGGCCCAGGATGCAGCCGAAATGGTGAAGATGAGCTGCCTGGGCTTCACCAACGCCGTCGAGAAGAACCTGGAAGAACTGATAGAATATCCCACCGCCACCACCCAGGCCGGTCTGGCCGGCCTGGAGGCGGACAAACCGGTCATCGCCTTTATCGGGGACAGCGTCCTGGCCGCCCATGAGGCCGTAGGCCTGCTCCAGCGGCAAGGGCTTTCCGAGAAGGTGGAGGTCGGTGGCGTTGGCCCGGCAGGGCACGATATCATCCGCTTTTACGAACGGGGCCGCCTGCTGGCACCCATGACCCAGGCCGCCAAGCTCCTGCACGCCGGCTTGGCCGATGTGGTGGTGGCATCCAACGGGTGCATACCGCTGGACCTGGTGGGGGAGACCGCCCGTACCGGCAGCCGCCTTATCTGGGTCAGCGCCCAGCCCCTGGGGGACCTCCCGGACCGCACGGATGACCCCGCTGAGGATATCACCGCTGACCTGCTAAACGGTGCCCAGGGCGCTATCATACGGCTCCCCCAGAAGGCCGCCGAGGTGGCCGTCAAGGTCGCCACCGACCTTCGTCGGGAGGGCACCCACCTGCCCGACGAGGCCGCCATCAGGAAGGAGGCCGGGCGCTGCCGGGATGACTGCGATGCCTGCTTCCGAGAATGCCCTAACTCCCTGCCCATCGGCAACGCCTTACGGAGCGTAGCTGCCGGGGGAGACCTCAGTGCCTTTGGGGGGGTGGAGGAGGGCTGCTTCTTCTGTCACCGCTGTCAAGAGGTATGTCCCGATAACATCCCCCTCCTGGATATCATCGCCGCTACACTGATGCGCCGCGCGCCCCAAGACAGGTTTGTAATACGAGCCGGGCGCGGCCCCACATCCCGGAACGAGAGCAGCAGCTACGCTTTCGGCTCCATGTGGGGCAACTGTCCCGGCAAGGTCTACCTGGCCGGCTGTGGCGATGCCAAATACCTGGGTGACCTTTCATGGATTGCCCGGGAGCTGGTATCGCGCAACTGCCTGGTGTGGGTGGCCGGATGCGCTGCTGCTGAGGTGGGCCGCTTTTACGACTCCGAAGAGGACAAGTACCTCTATCAGCTCTATACCGCGGAGGCCCAGCCCCGCAACCTGATGAACTGCGGTGGCTGCACCGCCCATGCCCATATGCTGGACGAGTCACAGAAGTACTCACGCACTGGCTCGGCCATATCCCATTATGCCAACTTGTCCGAGACCGCCGAGCGCATGTATAACCTGTTCCCCCAGGTGCTAATCATCTGGGGTGCCCTTCCGGAACGCATGTATACCATCGCCGCCGCCTTCGCCCGCGTGG
>JASLQE010000084.1 GCA_030744635.1 Dehalococcoidia bacterium
CCTGACCGATATACACATCATCAAGGTGATTGCGGATAAAGCGGAGGGGAGGAGCCGAGTCTTCCTGGGTGAGGTGGAGGTCACCTTACGGGTCATAGGTTTCCGCAAGAAGCAGCAGCTCACGGAGGAGGTCCTCGGTGAGGAGCCGCTGGACCTGCCCCCATACACCTTCACCACCATAGCCCTCTGGTTCCACATACCGCCCACCTCAGGTATTGAGAGCCGTGGTCTGGACTTCGCCGGTGGGCTGCACGCCCTGGAGCATGCCGCCATCGGCCTGCTGCCCCTCTTCGCCCTGTGCGACCGCCAGGACATCGGCGGCGTATCTACTCCTGCACACCCCGATACAGGAGGCCCCGAGGTGTTCATCTTTGACGGCTACCCCGGCGGCGTGGGCATCGCCGAGAAGGGATACGAGCTGGTGCAGGAGCTGTGGCGGGCCACCCTGGAGCTGGTGAGGGGCTGCCCCTGCCAGGAGGGCTGCCCCAGCTGCGTACAGTCCCCCAAGTGCGGGAACAACAACCAGCCCCTGGACAAACAGGCCGCCCGATTGATACTGGAGAGGATGCTGGGTCAACAGCGGTAACGGTTGTACGGCTATACAACATGCCCAGCCAAACTGCCACAGCAACCGGGGGGACCTGGGGGGAGAATCCCCCCAGAATGACTCTCGGGTGGGAGGGAGGGAAAGGCGAAGTCCCGAGTTTATCCACCCGTTAGACGCGCAAAGACAGTATTCTTTATACCTGCGCTTTACATCGGGCGGGCCTCATGGGTTGGGGTGGGCCGCCGGGCGGCCGAAAACGGCCCCGTATATCGGCGATGGAATGCAGAAGTGCGACACGGTGACTATGGCTGCAACCAGCGTGAGGAGACCCCCGAGGAGATACCCCATCAGTTAAAGATAAGGTCGAACAGGTGGACACGGAATATGGCCCCCAACGCCGCTGTGGGCGCCAGCGCCCACAGGATAGTATGAGAAGCCAGGGCGGTGCCCATCCTCATCACCAGGGTGCAGAGTCCCGGCGAGAACTTTAGCCAGGGGCCAGCCTCCGCCAGGGTGGCGTCACCCAGGCCCAGGAACCCCTACTTTTCCAGACGCTTTCGGGTTACAAGTGAAACAGACATGATTATACTTCCTGTCTCAACACTTCTCTCCCATAGCCAGTCTTTCCACCTCTAAGCCTCCCGGCTCCACAGCTCCACGGTTGCCCCTTCTATCAACGCTTTCAACCCTTGGAACCACTGCTCGTAGGCCTTCTGATATTCAGCGTTCTGCGACGCTGCC
>JASLQE010000085.1 GCA_030744635.1 Dehalococcoidia bacterium
GCGGGTGAAGCCTACAATGGCCTCTTTGGCGGCCGAATAATTGGCCTGTCCCATGTTGCCCAGGCCCGCCTGGGATGAGGTGCTGATGATGCGCCCGAAGCGCTGCTGCCGCATAATGGCGGAGGCATGGCGCGTGCAGAAGAAGGTGCCGTACAGGTGCACCTTGAGGACCATGTCCCATTCATCTTCACCCATGTTGAATACCATGCGGTCACGGAGCACACCGGCATTGTTCACCAGGATATCTATGCGGCCGAAGCTGTCCATGGCGGTCTTGATGATGTTTTCGGCACCCTGCCAGGTGGTCACCGAGTCGTAGTTGGCTACGGCATTGCCTCCGGCCTTCTTGATTTCGGCCACCACCTCATCGGCGGGCCCGGCGGCCGCGCCACCTCCGTCCACCCCACCGCCCAGGTCATTAACCACCACTGAAGCGCCGTAGGCGGCCAGCGATAGTGCCTCGCCCCGGCCAATTCCTCGGCCGGAACCGGTTACTACAGCCACCTTACCTTTGAGAAGTTCACCCTTCATTGTGGGTCCTCCTTTCCGTGCTATCTATCAGGACTTGACTATCTATCTGCTGGACTTGTGAGAGGCAATCTGTACACGAGGCACTCCCATGCCGTAGCGTTCGCTGGGGCGCACCAATTTCATGGGGTGGCGGTCTCTATGCGTCTCGCTTATTTGTGTGAGGGCAGGGCTACTACCGCTTTGCCCGGTGTGGTCTTCTTACCCTCGGTATTCTCAGCCCAGATATCGCATTCTACTATTTTCTCGCCGTCGGATTCGTACTTCTTGGTAATCTTTCCCTTGCAGATGATGTCCTGTTTGGGGACATTCATGCCGCGGTAGCTAACCCCGATTTTCTTCAGGAAGGCATCCTGACCCATCCAGTCAGTCACCATCTGGGCGACGAATGAGAAGGTTAGCCAGCCATGAACGATACACCCATCCAGCCCTGTGCTCTGGGCGAAGTCCTTATCGTAGTGGATTTCGTAATAGTCTCCGGAGGCACCGGCCCACTTTACCAGTTGGCGGGTGGAAGGGTTCTTTACCAGTTGGGGCATCTCCTGCCCCTCAGCCACATCCTCGAAGAAAACCTGCTGGGCCATTCTTACCCCCTAATAGCGGATTATATTGTTGCGGCCTATGCTGACTACTTTACCTGTCTGGTTCTTGTAGGTGTACTCAAAAGTGAGGACTAGCATGCGTCCTACGCTGCCCTCTCTCTCGGCGATGTCGGCCAGCTTGCCGGTAACGGTGATGACATCGCCAGGGCGAATCGGCTCAAAAAACTCTATCTCGTTGCCGGCGTTGAGCACCCGCTTGGCAGGCAGGTCCAACTCGAAAATGGTGTCATAAAGTTTCTCATTGCGGAGCATGGATGTGAAGGTAGGCGGAGCTATCATGCCGCCGTAACGGGTCTTGCGGGCCTCACCCTCGTCGTTCCACAGCGGGTTGCGGTCCTCAACCGATTGGGCGAACTTGATTATGGCACCTTTTTCTATCTCCCAAACCTCAGGCTCGCTCTCTACCCCTACCAGTTTTCTGAGTTCATCGGTAACCAGGGAACCGGCTTGCGCCATAAACCACCTCCTTGCGCCGATTGAAGGGTCTGCGATCTACGCCAAGTTTATGCTCGGCCTCAATCCTTGTCAAGATATGCCAAATTATTCCAGCTGTCGCTCCGTGGTATTTAGTGGAAACCATAATATATAATGTTTCACAGTTATTATGAACAGATTAGGACTGCGGTTCTCCCTGGCGGAGCTCGGGGGCGCTTTTGGGGACGCCGGCACTCTGGTGCCACTGCTCGTTGCTCTCATAGCCGTCAACGGGCTGCACCCGACGCCGGTACTGCTGCTGTTGGGAGTGGCCTATATAGGCAGCGGCCTGTTCTTCAGGTTGCCGATATCGGTACAGCCCCTCAAGGCGGTGTCCGCCATAGCTATTGCGTTGGGGCTATCGCCGGAGGTGATATCAGCTTCAGGTCTGCTGATAGGTGCGATTCTGGCCATAGCGGCGCTGACGGGGGCATTGGGCGCCCTATCCAGGCTCTTCCCACGGGCGGTAGTGAGAGGGGTCCAGCTTGGGGTGGGGTTACTCCTGCTAAAGGTGGCCTACGAGTTGGTGACCGGTCATACGGTATCCCCAGTTGCTCCAGTACCGCCTCCCCCACTGGTACAGAACCTGGTGCTGGGCCTTATCGCCGCGGGGCTACTGCTGCTGTTCCTATACAGCAAGCCTTTCCGGCGTGTGCCCGCCTCGCTGGCGGTACTGGGCTTCGGGCTGGGAATAGGGTTGGTCAGCGGCTTGTGGGAAGGCCCCGTGCTTTCGGGGGATATGCCCGCCCTGGCACTGCCGGGGTGGGATGCCCTGAGCATAGCCCTTGTGTTGCTGGTGGTGCCACAGCTCCCTCTTACCTTGGGCAACGCTGTGTTCGGAGCGGCCGATACCGCCCGTATGCATTTCGGCGAGAAGGCTAACCGCGTAACACACCGCAATCTGTTGCTGTCCATAGCTGGCATGAACCTGGCGGCAGGCGTAATGGGTGGCATGCCGCTCTGCCATGGTTCGGGAGGAATTACCGCCCACCACAGGTTGGGGGCCAGGACGGGTGGCGCAACGGTGATGCTGGGTGTCCTGGTGCTGCTGCTGCTGGCATCGGCTGTATTCTGGGGGACTGATGTACTGCGTTATCTGAGCCTGCTGCCGTATCCGGTGTTAGGGGTGCTGCTGGCTTTTGTGGGGGTGCAGCACGGACTGCTTGCGCGAAAGGTGACCGGTACCGCTGAGGCGGCGGTGGCTATTCTGGTTGGCGTGGTAACCGGGCTTACCGGAAATCTGGCTGCGGGTTTTGGCTCCGGCATAGCCCTTTACTACCTGCTGCGGCTGGCAGGTATTAATAAGGGGCTACGGGGCTGACGCCGGTACCCGTAGGGGTACCAGGCGAGCCGTGGCGGGTTTGGATATTTCAGCCTGGAAACTGCCCAGGTAGACTTTTACGCTCGCTCAGGCTTCAGCCGTGACCACCAGGACCCCAGGCCAGGGTGTCTTGGCCGGTCCACGCTCAATGCTCAGTTGGTCCACCAGTACAGCCCGTGGCTCCGTACCGGCTGTGTTCATCGGTACTATGAAAAGGCGGCTGTCCTGAGCGG
>JASLQE010000086.1 GCA_030744635.1 Dehalococcoidia bacterium
CTCCTTTCACGGCCGCACCCTGGCCATGGTGGCCGCCACTGGCCAGCCCAAGTACCAGGGCCCTTTCACCCCCCTTCCCGAGGGCTTTACCCATGTGCCCTACAACGATATCGCCGCCCTCAAAAAGGCCACCACGGATAACACCTGTGCCGTGATGCTGGAACCCCTCCAGGGGGAGGGCGGCGTCAATGTGCCCGACCCCGATTACTTCCCCGCAGTGCGCCGGTGGTGCGATGAGCAGGGCCTGCTGCTCATCCTGGATGAGGTGCAGACGGGGCTGGGCCGCACCGGCACCCTGTGGGGATACCAGCAGTTGGGCATTGAGCCGGATGTGATAACCCTGGCCAAAGGAATGGCCAGCGGGGTGGTCATCGGCGCCTTACTGGCCAAAGAGAACTGCGCTGTGCTCTCCCCCGGCGACCACGCCCACACCTTCGGCGGCAACCCCCTGGCCTGCGCCGCCGCCTACGCCACAGTTAGCCACATGCTGGAGAACGATATTCCCGGACAGGCCTGCCGCGTGGGGGACTACTTCCTGGACCGCCTCAACGACCTCCGAGACCCCCTGCCGGTGGTGGTAGGGGCACGGGGTTGGGGGCTGCTGCTGGCCCTGGAATTTAACGAGGACATCGCCGAGGAGGTGCAGGTGGCGTGTATGCAGAGGGGCCTGCTGCTCAACCGAATCCGGCCCAACCTCATCCGCTTCATGCCGCCCCTTATCGCCACCGAGGCGGTGGTGGACCGGTCCCTGGCCGTGCTGAAGGCCGTGCTGGCGGAGAGGGGGAGATAGTTGGCTGAAAGAGTGGTCCTGGCATACAGCGGCGGGCTGGATACATCCGTCGCAATCCGCTGGCTCAAAGAGAAGTACGGCTACGATGTTGTCACCCTCACCATTGACCTGGGCGGCAAGGATGTGGCCGGGGTGCGGGAGAAGGCCCTGGAGGTGGGCGCGGTCAAGGCTGAGGTAGTGGATGCCGGCGAGCTATTCGCGCGCTCGTATGTCTTCCCCGCCCTCAAGGCCGGGGCTGTCTACCAGGGGCAGTACCCCCTGGCCACCGCCCTGGGCCGGCCGCTGATAGCCAGCCTGCTGGCGGAGGTGGCCATGGAAGAGGCGGCTACCGCCGTGGCCCACGGCTGCACCGGCAAGGGCAACGACCAGGTCCGCTTTGAGGTAAGCTTAGCCACCCTGGCCCCCCAACTTAAGGTGGTGGCCCCCGCCCGGGAGTGGGGTATGACCCGCGAGGAGACCATCCACTACGCCCGGGAGCGGGATATCCCGGTTCCCGTCACCGTGTCCAGCCCCTACTCCACGGACGAGAACCTGTGGGGGCGCAGCATCGAGTGCGGCGTCCTGGAGGACCCCTGGGCCGAGCCCCCGGAGGACGCCTATTCCTGGACCCGCTCCGTCACTGCGGCCCCCGAACAGCCCGCATATGTGGAAATCGGCTTTGAGCAGGGGGTGCCGGCGCTGCTTGACGGCCGGGAGAGGGGCGCTTCCGCACTTCTAACAGAGCTGAACACCCTGGCCGGGGAGCACGGGGTGGGCCGCATTGACCATATAGAGGACCGCCTGGTGGGCATCAAGTCCCGCGAGGTCTACGAGGCTCCGGCGGCCACGGTGCTCCTCCAGGCCCATGCCGCCCTGGAGAGCCTGACCCTCTCCCGCCAGCAGCTCCGTTTCAAGGAGGGGGTGGCCCAGGAGTACGCCGCACTTATCTACGATGGGCTGTGGTTCTCCGCCATGCGCCATGACCTGGATGCCTATGTGGAGAGCACCCAGCGCTTCGTCTCCGGCAAGGTGAGGGTGAAGCTCCTCAAGGGTGCCGCCACCGTGGTGGGCCGCCGCACGCCCCATTCGCTATACAATCACAGGCTGGCCACCTATGATAAGGGCGATGAGTTTGACCAGTCGGCGGCCCCGGGCTTCATTCACCTGTGGGGCCTGCCATTGAAAGTACAGGCCCAGTCCCAGCTCCGGGAGGAGGATGACAGATAGCCGCCCGGGCGCTGGTATGGATAGGGGGTCTTTGAGCGAGGAGAGTAGCATCAAACACTTCGTGGCCTCCCTCGGCTTTGACCGGAGGCTCTACCGGGAGGACATCGCCGGCAGCGTGGCCCACGCCCGCATGCTGGCCCGTCAGGGCATCATCACCGTCCGGGATGCGGAGCTTATCACCACCGCCCTGGCCTCCATCCGGGGGGAGATTGAACGGGGGGAGTTCCTCTTCTCCATGGAGCGGGAGGACATCCACATGAGCATAGAGGCCCGTCTCTACGAGAAAATCGGCGATGTGGCCGGGAAGCTCCACACCGCCCGCTCCCGCAACGACCAGATTGCCATGGACCTGCGCCTGTATATCCGCCAGGCTGTGGCCGATACCCTCAGCGCCCTGCGGACATTCCAGAAGTCCTTAGTGGAGACCGCGGGGGGACACCGGGTGGTGGTCCTCCCCGGCTACACCCATCTGCGCCGGGCACAGCCAGTGCTACTGGCCCACCACTTGCTGGCCTACTTTGAGATGGCGGAGCGGGACAAGGGACGCTTCCAGGACTGCCTGAAGAGAAGCGATGTCCTGCCCTTGGGCTCCGGTGCTCTGGCCGGGGTGCCCTACCCGGTGGACCGGGCCTCCCTGGCCCGGGAGCTGGGCTTCCCCCACATCACCGCCAACTCCCTGGATGCTGTCTCCGACCGGGACTTCCTTCTGGAGTTCCAGGCGGCGGCGGCCATCACCATGATGCACCTCTCCCGCCTGTGTGAGGAGATGGTGCTGTGGACATCGGCGGAGTTCGGCTACGCCACCATGCTCCCGGATTACACCACCGGCAGCAGCATCATGCCGCAGAAGCGTAACCCGGATGTGGCCGAGCTGGTGCGAGGTAAGACCGGGCGGGTATACGGCCACCTCATGGGGCTGCTCACCGTTATGAAGGGCCTGCCCCTCTCCTATAACAGGGACATGCAGGAGGATAAAGAGGGCCTGTTTGATGCCGTGGATACCCTCCAGGCCTGCCTGGAGATGTGTGCCGGTATGGTGCAGGGCCTGAGGTTTGACCGGCGACGTACTTTTAAGGCCGCCGAGGAGGACTACGCCCTGGCTACCGATGTGGCCGATTACCTGGTGGCCAAGGGGTTGCCCTTCCGTGAGGCCCACGGGGTGGTGTCCCGGCTGGTGGACTACGCAACGGGGCAGGGGAAGCCGCTACGGGCTCTGAGCCTGGAGGAGTACCGCCGCTTCTGCCCTCTGTTTGAGGAGGATGTTCGCTCCATCACCGCCCACTCCTCCGTCTCCGCCCGTGGGGTGCCCGGGGGCACCGGTCCCAGGCAGGTGGCAGCCGCCCTGCGCCGGGCGCGGCGGCTTATTGAGAGGGAGAGTGCGGCGGAGTAGCGGGCGGAGTGCCTATGCGGCCTTTTGCTGAGTGCGCAGGCAGCGGGTGCAGATGTGCAGCCGTTTCACCTGGCCGTTAACGGCCACTTTTATGGGACGCAGGTTGGGATGCCACATCCGGGGGGTGCGCCTTTTGGAGTGGCTCACATTGTGCCCGAACTGGACTCCCTTATTGCAGACATAGCACTTAGCCAAGACTTCCCCTTTGACCGGCTTCGCCGAGTGGAGTAAAATGCCAACGAAAAGCATAGCATAATGGCCGTTTTAAAGCAAGCTAACACCTACAAGAGAGCTCATAAATCGTCCTTTGCCCGCCCGCCCGCCCGCCCGTGGGATATATCTGGGGGGTTTCTCCCCTCAGGCCCTCTGGGGATCCGGGGGCGAAGCCCCCGAAGATATGTACCGGGCGGGCGGGTGGGAAAGAGACTGCTTGCTTAGCGACCTTTCAGACAAAGAAGAATGCCTATGTTAACCACAATCGGCAAGAACGCTTATGACGGTAGCGTGCTGCGGGGTATGTTCACTGCCGCAACTCTGTGGTTGGAGAAGAATTGCCACCAGATTGACGCTCTTAATGTGTTCCCCGTGCCCGACGGGGATACGGGCACCAATATGCTCCTCACCATGCGGTCCACCCTGGATGAAGTACGGGGGGACGAAGTACCGGCCGGGGTGGTGGCCGAGGCCATGGCCCATGGAGCACTCATGGGGGCCAGGGGCAACTCCGGCGTAATTCTCTCCCAGTTCCTGCGCGGCCTGGCTCAGGGCCTGGACGGAAAAGAGCGGTTCAACCCCGCTGACTTCTCCGCAGCCCTGGAGCAAGCCGCCACCATGTCCTACAGGGGCCTGAGCCATCCGGTGGAGGGCACTATCCTGACCGTAATCCGGGACACGGTGGACGCCGCCCGCCAGGCGGTGGCTACCGTCACGGACCTGGTCTCCCTGTTTCAGGTGCTGACCGCCGCCGCCGCTCAGTCCGTGGCCCGCACGCCCACCCTGCTGCCTGTGCTGCGGCAGGCGCGGGTGGTGGATGCCGGTGGGCAGGGCTTCCTGGTTATCCTGGAGGGTGCACTGCGCTTCCTGCGGGGTCAGGAGCTTGAGGGCGGACCGGATCTCATTTCCCCCACCCTGCCCCTGGTGCTGACCGGGTATGAGGAGGAGGAGGAGGAGGAGGAGGAGGAGTCCTACGGCTATTGTACCGAGTTCCTGGTCCGCGGGGAACACCTGGACCCCGATTTGGTGAGGAGGAGGCTGGACAAGAAGGGGGTGTCTGTGATGGTGGTAGGGGATGAGGAGGCTATCAAGGTGCATCTTCACACCTTTGACCCCGGGGGTGCGCTCCGCTACGCCCTGAAGCTTGGCACCCTCCACGACATCCAAATCAGCAACATGGACGACCAGCACCTGGAGTTCCTGGAGATACGCCGGGCATCGGTGGCTACGGTGCCTATAGCCACGGTGGCAGTGACCTGGGGAGAGGGCATGGCCCAGGTCTTCCAGAGCCTGGGGGCGACCGGGATAGTCCCCGGGGGCAGCACCATGAACCCTAGCACCCGGGAGTTGCTGGCGGTGGTGGAGGCCGTCCCCTCGCAGGTGGTCATCCTCCTGCCCAACAACGGGAATGTGGTCCCCGCCGCCCAGCAGGTAGCTTCACTCACCGGTAAACGGGTGGTGGTGGTACCCACCCGCACGCTGCCCGAGGGGCTGGCCGCCATACTGGCCTGTAACACAGAGTCTCCCCTGGAGCAGACCGTAACCGCTATGAAGGCCGCTGCCCGCGATGTCACTACTCTGGAGTTGACGCGCGCGGTGCGCTCCACAACCATACTGGGGCTGAAAGTGAGGAAGGGACAGTGCATTGCCATTCTGGATGGGGAGATGGTGGCCGCAGGTGGCTCCTTTTCCGAGGTGATTTCCCGCCTCTGCCAGAGTCTGGGGCTGGGGGAGAGGGAGGTGGTTACGCTGTACACCGGCGATGGTGCCGACCCCGCAGAGACGGAAGCCATAGCCGGCCTGCTGCGCTCTTCCTGCACCGGACAGGTGGAGGTGGTCTCCGGGGGTCAGCCTTACTATAATTACATCATATCGTTGGAGTAGAATTATGTTGAAGATAGTTACCGACAGCACCTCTGACCTCCCTCCGAGGTTGACGCAAGAGCTGGATATAGCAGTGGTCCCCCTGTACGTACACTTCGGCCAAGAGGTGTTCCGGGACGGGATCGACATGGCGGCGGATGATTTCTATCAGCGGCTGGCCTCATCTCCCGTGTTCCCCACCACCTCCGCCCCCGGCCCCGGGGTGTTCGCCAAGATATACAGCGACTTGCTGGACCAGGGCCATCAGGTGATTTCCATCCATATCTCCGGAAAGCTTTCCGCTACCCACCAGGCAGCCGTCACCGCCAACCAGGACATGGACAGCAGCAGGGTGGTGGTGATAGACTCCCAGACCGTTTCTATGGGCCTGGGGCTGATAGTCCTGGCCGCCGCACGGGCCGCCGCAGACGGGCAGTCACTGGAGCAAGTAGTGGCCCAGGTGGAAGGGGCCATTCCCAGGGGCCATACCCTCTTTGTACTGGACACACTGGAGTACCTGCACAAGGGGGGCCGCATCGGCCGCGCCCAAGCCTTCATGGGCTCCCTGCTGAATGTGAAGCCGATATTGCAGGTAAAGGATGGCGAAATACACCCGCTGGAGCGGTCGCGGAGCCGTATCAAGGCCCTCAACCGCCTGTCCGAGATAGTCGCCACCCGCAGCCCCCTTGAAGCCCTGGGGGTGGTCTACACCACTACGCCCGAGGAGGCAAAAGATATGGCGGGCAGGCTGGCACACCTGGCCCCCCCCTCCGATGAAGAGGTGTTCTTGGTCCAGGTGGGCCCGGTGCTGGGTGCCCACTGCGGCCATGGCGTTCTGGGGGTGGCGACTATCAGAGCCGAGACATGACCGGTGCGACCTCCGTGGATTCCCCCCCGTGGCTCCCCTCGCTGCGGCGCATCCTCCTCTTGGAGCAGGAGCGGGGTTACGATGACAGGGCGGTTATCGGGGGGCTGGATGGCTTTCTGCGCCGCAACATCCCCCCTGCCACCCAGAACATAGCCCGTCCCGCGCTGCTACGCCGCTTCAAAGAGTTGGACCTGAGCGTCCCCCGCTATACTGGGCGCAACCACTCGGAGAGGGCGCGGTGGGTGGCCGGTGTGCTGGCCTTTCTGGACGAGGTGGAGCGCGCGGGAGTCCACACCCCGGCGTCCTCCCCCCTGGCTGTGCGCCACCCCGCCCCCCCGGCGTCCAGGACCTACGGGCGGGCCGTCCCCCGTGTCCCCGTGCAGGGGGTTAACCTGGGCTCCTCGCTGGGCCAGCTCAAAGCGGCCTCGCCATCCGTCCTCTCCCGGCTGGAGAAGCTGGAGGTGAGCACGGTGCGGGACCTGCTCTACTTCTTTCCGCGCCGCCACCTGGACTACAGCCAGATGAACCCCGTGTCTCAGCTTGAAATCGGCCAGGAGCAGACGGTCATCGCCCTGGTATGGGAGGCCCGTCAGAGCGTGCTGGGAGGCCGCAGGGGCACCGAAGCCGTTCTGGGCGATGAGACGGGCAATGTGAGGGCGGTGTGGTTCAACCAGCCGTATCTGGCGAAGAGACTGTCCACCAACAGCCGGGTGGTGCTCAGCGGCAGGGTGGGGCTGTTCAAGGGTCAAAAGGTGTTTGAGTCCCCGGCCTGGGAGCCATATGAGGAGGCGGAGACCATCCACACGGGCCGCTTGGTGCCGGTATATCCCCTCACGGAGGGGCTTTACCCCAAGGCCGTCAGGCGGCTGACCAAGGCGGCGGTGGACTCCTGGGCGGGCCTGCTCACCGAGTTCCTGCCCCCGAGGCTCCTTCATGCCTGTGACCTTGCCGGGCTGGCACAGGCGGTGCGCCAGGCCCACTTCCCCGGTGACCTAGAGACCAAGGGGCAGGCCGTGCGGCGCCTGGCCTTTGACGAGCTGTTCCTGCTGCAGATGGCCGTCTTCTCCCGCAAGCGGCAGTGGCAGCAGGCCCAACCCGGCCGCGCCCTGCCCCCCCGGCCGGAGGCGGTGGAGGGGTTCCTGTCGTCACTGCCCTTCACCCTCACCCCCGCGCAGCAGCGCGCGCTGGATGAGGTGTTGAAAGACATAGCCCGGCCCCAGGCCATGGCCCGGCTCGTTCAGGGCGAGGTTGGTAGCGGCAAGACGGTGGTGGCCGTGGCCGCCTTGGTGGCCGCTGTGGCCGCCGGGTTCCAGGGGGCCTTCATGGCCCCCACTGAAATCCTGGCTGAGCAGCACTACCGCACCTTGTCCACCCTGTTTGGGGCCGGCAATGGCCGGGAAAACATCACGGTGGCTCTGCTCACCGGGGGTCGCAGGACCGGCGAGAAGGCGGAGCTATACCGGAAGGTGGCTGCCGGTGAGGTGGACATAGTAGTGGGCACGCATGCCCTCATCCAGAAAGAGGTGGCCTTCCACCGCCTGGGGCTGGTGGTGGTGGATGAACAGCACCGCTTCGGCGTCCTGCAGCGTTCCGCCCTGCGCGAGAAGGGCTATCACCCTCACATGCTGGTGATGACTGCCACCCCCATTCCCCGCACCCTGGCCCTCACCCTCTATGGAGACCTGGACCTGTCCGTCATAGACCAGTTACCCCCGGGCCGCCAGCGGATACAGACCAACTGGGTGGAGCCCCGGAAGCGCGATGCGGCCTACGGGTTCGTGCGCCGCCAGGTGGCGGAGGGCCGCCAGGCCTTCATCATGTGCCCCCTGGTTGAGGAATCGGATGTCATTGCCACCAGGGCGGCGGTGGCGGAATACCAGCGGCTATCACGGGATGTGTTCCACAGCCTCAGGCTGGGCTTGGTCCACGGCCGCCTGCGGTCCTCGGAGAAGGAGTCGATGATGTACCGCTTCCGAGAGGGGGAGTTGGATGTTCTGGTGTCCACCCCCGTGGTGGAGGTGGGCATAGACATCCCCAATGCCACGGTTATGCTGGTGGAAGGGGCGGAGCGTTTCGGCCTGTCCCAACTGCACCAGTTCCGGGGCCGGGTGGGACGCGGGCAGCACGCCAGCTATTGTATACTGATGGCGGATGAGCCCTCTCCTGAGGCCCAGGAGAGACTGAAGATTGTGGCAGAGGTACATGATGGTTTTGCCCTGGCTGAGGAGGACCTCAGGCTCCGGGGGCCGGGGGAGTTCTTTGGCACCCGGCAGAGCGGTATGCCCGACCTGAAAATGGCCCGCCTGACCGACCTGCCCCTCTTGGAGCTGGCACGGGAGCACGCCCGCAACATATTTGAGCGAGACCCCAGCCTGTCCGATACGGAGCATAAGGCCCTGGCCGCCGAGTTGCGCCGTCTGTATGGGGAGGGTGGGGAATGGAGTTGACCCGTAGAATGGTAAAGTACCGCATAGCAGAGCTGCTTAGAGGAGCGGTGCAGCAGGCACAGGAGAAGGGCCTGCTGCACTCCACCACTATACCGGAGATAGCCATGGAGCGACCCCAGCTTGCAGAGCATGGGGACTACGCCTGCAGCCTCCCCCTGAAGCTGGCCCGGGGGGCCGGCACCCCTACCCTGCCCCTGGCCGAAGCCATCGTGGACCTCATCCCCCCTGCGCCCGAGGTGGAGCGGGCCTGGGCCGCACCGCCGGGTTTTATCAACTTCTCCCTCAGCCCCGCCTGGCTGGCGGGCCAGGTGGAGGCCATCATCGGCCAGGAGGAGGACTTTGGCACCATACACCTGGGCGGCGGAAGCCGGCTACAGATTGAGTTCGTCAGCGTCAACCCCACCGGGCCGCTGCATATCGGCCACGGCCGGGGTGCGGTGCTGGGCTCTACCCTGGCCCGGGTGCTGGCCGCATCCGGCCATGAGGTGGCCACCGAGTACTATATCAACGACGCCGGCACCCAGATTGAGACCTTTCATCGCTCCCTCTTTGCCCGCTATCAGCAGGCCCTGGGCCGGGAGGCCCAGGTGCCCGAGGACGGCTATGTGGGCGACTATTTGCTGGACCTGGGCCGGGAGCTGGCCCGGGAGTACGGCGACCGCTTCCTATTGATGCCTCCGGATGAGGCCGTTCCCGAGCTGGGCCGAATGGGCATGGAGCGGATGCTGGCCCAGATTCGCGCAGACCTGGAGCTGTTGGGTGTCACCTTTGGACGCTGGTTCAGCGAGGGCGACCTCTACCGGGATGGGCAGTACCAGAAGGCCATGCAGCTCCTCCGACAGGGTGGCTTCGTGGAGGAGCGGGAGGGCGCTCACTGGTTCACCTCCACCGCCCTGGGGGAGAGCAAGGACAATGTGCTGGTGCGTTCTACCGGCGCTCCCACATACTTCGCCACGGATATCGCCTACCACTACAACAAGTTCGTGGAGCGGGGATTTCCGCGGGTCATCAATATCTGGGGGGCCGACCACCAGGGACATATATCCCGGATGAAGGTGGCCGCCTCCGCAATGGGAGTGGACCCGGCCCGACTCACCATAATAATCTCCCAAATGGTCACCCTGCGCCGCGGTGAAGAAGCAGTGAGGATATCCAAGCGCAGCGGCGATATCATCACTCTGCGGGAGGTGGTGGACGATGTAGGCCCGGATGTATGCCGGTTCTTCTTCCTCACCCGTTCCCAGGACGCCCAGATGGACTTTGACCTGGAGCTGGCCAAAAAGCACTCGGATGAGAACCCCGTCTACTACATCCAGTACGCCCACACCCGGATGTGCGGCATTGTGCGCCATGCTGTGGAGAAAGGGAGGGACCTGGAGGGAGGGGATGTGGGGCTGCTCACCCATGAGGCGGAGCAGGCGCTTATCCGCAAGCTGCTGCTACTGCCGGAGGTGGTGGAGTTGGTGACGGCCACCCTGGAGCCCCACCACCTGCCCCG
Source organism: Dehalococcoidia bacterium (assembly GCA_030744635.1). Classification (GTDB taxonomy): domain Bacteria; phylum Chloroflexota; class Dehalococcoidia; order JACVQG01; family JAHKAY01; genus JASLQE01. The sequence continues at coordinate 10,276 of JASLQE010000086.1, forward strand.
CTACTCGCTTGAGCTGGCCGCCGCCTTCCACAATTTTTACACCCGGTGCCGGGTGGTGTCCAAAGACAAAGCCCTCACCGGTGCCCGGCTCAAGCTGGTGAAGGCATCGCAGATAGTCCTGGCCCGGGTACTGTCCCTCATGGGCGTCACCGCCCCGGAGCGGATGTAGGGGGCCGGTTAGCGGAGGCCATCTCTTTCCCACCCGCTCTGGACGAAGTATCGGTCCGAAGGACTCTCCGAAGGAGTCCGATACTCCGTTCGGACCGGACTCCTTCGGAGAGTCCGCCGAGCGGACCCGCCCACGAAGATTATATTGGGGGGCGAAGCCCCCCAGACCCCCCAAAGCACCCTGGGCAGGGCTTGCCCTGCCCTTACACCGGAAATCGTAGGGGCGGTGCTTGCTCCGCCCCCAACCCCCCAGAACTAAGTAATTGGTAGAGTGGGCATAGCCCATCTTTTGGACCCATGTGGTGGGTTTCGTTTCACTCCACCCACCCTACGGATCTATCCCACCCGCCCACGAAAACTATATGTGGATGCCAAATTTACCAACCCCTCCAGAGGGGGCCGGGGGCGC
>JASLQE010000087.1 GCA_030744635.1 Dehalococcoidia bacterium
CAGATGGTGGCCTACTTGCGGGCCTTTAAGCTGCCCCAAGACTACAGAGAACAGATCCTGGCCCACTGTAAGGAGTCAGAAGGCGATAAAGAGGCTCAGGGCCAGATAGACACCGTCAAAACAAGGCTCAACCGAATCAAAGACCTTTACGCATGGGGGGATATGGAGCGGGCTGAGTACTTGGCTGAGCGCCAGGTGCTACAAGCGGATTTGGCACGGCTCACTGCCGCGAACGGCAAGCCCGATTATATCAGTCGTGTGGGAGATTTTCTGCGGGACTTGGCCCTAGCCTGGGAAGCCGCCGACGATGAGGACCGCAACCGTCTGGCCGCTGAGCTATTTGAGGCTGTGTGGGTGAAAGATGGGTTTATTGAGGCTGTAACGCCACGGCCAGATATGGCTCCCTTCTTTGAACTCATCTATCATGAAGTTGTCAAAGATCACTTGCAGTGGCGGCCCCGACGGGATTCGAACCCGCGATCTCTGCCTTGACAGGGCAGTGTGTTAGGCCTCTACACTACAGGGCCGATAGCGCTCAGTTTAGCAAGGCCCGTATGTAGCTGTCAAGTAAATGTGCCTAGGCTGTTCGGGGGTCTCCGAAGTCATAATACTTCTCTGATGCACTCAAAGATCTGCTTGCCTGCCGCCCTTTCAGCCTTCGAATGCTACAGGCTCACGGCGTCCCTCCGGTACCGGCACATTGACAGCAATGGGCCGATGGGGCATCCTTTGCCTTACAACGAAGCACGGAGGCGCTGCGATGACGGGTGCCATGGCGGGCATTAAGGTAGTGGAGTTGGCCCACTGGGTGGCCATGCCGGCAGCCATGGCCATCATGGCGGACTGGGGAGCAGAGGTGGTCAAGATTGAGAACCCGCAGGGCGGTGACCCCGTCCGAGGGTTTATGGGCATGGGTATTTACCCCTTTGACCTCTCCTTGAGTCCCCCTTTTGAGATGGACAACCGTAACAAGAGGAGCGTGGTTCTGGACATGCGACGCCCAGAGGCCCAGGAGGCTGTCCACCGGCTGGTAGCCGAGGCCGATGTGTTCGCCACCAACTTGGAGCCAGACACCCTTAGTCGGTTTGGGGTGGAGTATGAGGCGCTCGTGGCGAAGCACCCCCGCCTTATCTATGCTAGCCTCTCCGGGTACGGCGATGACGGGGAGGAGTGGGAGCGCCCTGGCTTTGACTACAGCGCACACTGGGCACGCTCGGGGATTATGGGGGTGCTGGGTGAGCCTGATGGGCCTCCCGTGTCCCCGAGGCCCGGGTTCGGTGACCACTCCACCTCCTTGGCTATTGTGAGTGCGGTATCCGCCGCCCTATTCAACCGGGAGCGCACCGGAAAAGGTCAGAGGGTGAGTACCGCCCTCCTGCACACCGCCATGTGGCAACTAGGCATAGATATTCAGGCCTGCCTCCTGGCCGGCCAAGATGTGCCCCGCACCACCCGTACCGCTGTCGGCAACCCACTGCTCAACTACTATCGGGCTGGCGACGGGCGCTGGCTGTTTCTGGTGATGCCTCAGTCCGCACCTTATTGGTCCGGATTCTGCAAGGCCATTGGCAGGAAGGATCTGGAGAAAGACCCTAGCTTTGGCACCACCGGCGGCAGGTGGCGGAACGGTGCTGCCCTTGTCGCCATTTTGGAGGAGGTGTTTGCCAGGCGTCCCCGGGCGGAGTGGGGGAGGTTGCTGGACGAGCACGGCTGTATCTGGGGGTTGGTGCAGACCCCCGGCGATATTGACACCGATCCCCAGGTGTGGGCCAATGGCTTTCTGACCACCGCAGACCACCCGGCTCAGGGGGAAATAAAGCTTATTGCCAGCCCGGTCAGGTTCAGCACCACACCGGCCTCGGTGCGAAGCACAGCCCCTCAGCTTGGGGAGCATACGGAGGAGGTGCTGCTGGAGCATGGCTACACCTGGGAAGACCTGACCCGGTTCAAGGACGCTGGCGCTATACTCTGAGGTAAGGAAGGAATAAGGAGAGGTTATGTCAGGGGCACTGGATGGATTACGGGTGCTGGAGTTGGGACATTGGGTCGCTGTGCCCAGCGCTTGCGCTATACTCGGCGATTGGGGGGCAGAGGTTGTCAAAGTGGAGGATCCGGTGATGGGCGACCCTATGCGCGGTCTGCGTTCGGTGGACGGGGTATCGGTGGGGGAGGTCAACTACTGGTTCGAGCAGGTTAATCGTAACAAAAAGGGCGTGGCCTTGGACCTGCGGTATGATTCCGGGAAAAATGTGCTGAGGCACCTTATCCAGAAAAGTGATGTCCTGGTTTCCAATTTCAAGGTGGCCGCCCTAGAGCGGTTGGGTCTACCTTATGACACCGTGGCCCGTCTAAACCCACAGATAGTCTATGCGGTGCTTACCGGCTTTGGCCGGGAGGGCCAGGAGCGGGACAAGCCGGGGTATGACTACTCAGCTTTTTGGGCGAGGGGTGGTGCGATGAGCAAGATGGGGGAGCCGGATAGCGCCCCGCCCCCTCAGCGCCCCGGTATGGGGGACAACGTCACCTCTATGCTAATCGCCGGTGCCATATCCGCAGCCCTCGTGGCCCGGGGGAGAACAGGGGTGGGGCAGGCATTGGACCTGTCCCTGTTCAACACAGCCGTCTGGATGCTGGGAATGGACATGATGCCGGCGCTGTCCGCGGGGATCGAAATACCTAATACGGAGCGGGGCAAGACACGCAATCCCTTGTGGAACACCTACAGGACTGGGGATGGTCTGTGGGTGCAGCTGGTTATGATACAGTCAGACCGTTTTTGGCCCGCATTCTGCGAGGCCATCGGCCGTCCTGACCTGGAGCAAGACCCCCGGTTCAACAACAGCCTATGCCGGGAGGAAAACTGTGCTGAGCTAGTGTCCATACTGGAGGGAGTCATGACCAGTCGGGACTGCGCCTCCTGGGAGGAGGTTTTCACCCGGTATCAGCTAATCTTTGGCCGGGTGCAAACAGTGATCGATGTGGTTACAGACCCACAGGCAACAGCTAACAGCTTCTTCACCCAGGTGCCCCACCCCCTCTGTGGGGAACTCCGGCTGGTAGCCAGCCCGGTGAAGTTCAGCGGTACCCCGGCCGAGGTGAGTGCTCCCGCCCCGGAGTTGGGACAGCACACTGAGGAGGTGCTGCTGGAGGTAGCGGGCATGACCTGGGACGACCTAGTCCGGCTCAAGGAAGAAGGGGCCATACCTTAACTTTTACTTAAGCGGCTCCTCTACCGGCCAACATAAGGGTGTGGTTCCAGTGCATTACCTCTTCATTCCGCTGGTTCCGGGTGGTCAGCCTGAAAGTGACCACCCCTTGCTTGGGTTTGGATGTCTGTCTCTTGCTGATTACCGTCAACTCTAGGGTGAGGGTATCGCCGCAAAACACCGGTTTAGGGATGCGGAACTCATCCATTCCCAGAAAGGCCAGCACTGTTCCATGGATTAAACCCAGGTTGGTGAACAGCCCCATGGCTATGACATATG
>JASLQE010000088.1 GCA_030744635.1 Dehalococcoidia bacterium
CAAAAAGCTCAGACCACACCGCCCGGTGGTCGTGCCCCCTGGGACTGCTGCCCTTGAGACTGTGTACGGCGAAGTCAGGAGCCTTGCCACCGAACTCTCCAGCGGCCCGCATTGCACCCTCCGCCAAGATATTGCCTATACCCTCCCGGCGGGCGATTCTGTGCAAAAGCTCATAGGTAACCTCGCCGTTGCCCCAGGTCAGCTCCAGACCATCGGTATCCTTGGTGGTGATAATCCCCTTCTCGAAGCACTCCATGGCCAGGCCCACCACCCAACCACCTTCATTGGTGTCCACACCCAGGCGGTCCGCCAGGTCGTTGAGCACCACTGACCAGGTAACATCGGTCTGGCCGGTAACCGGACCCCAGGCCGCCAGCCCCTCGTACTCCGGCTCGTCCACCACCTTGCCTTTGTGGGGCCCGTCGGGTACGGTAAGGGCGTGGACATGGTGCATGAGGCAGCCGAAGCAAGGGGCGCGTTTTGCCTGGAATTCACTGCGTATATAGGAGCCGCTGTACTTCTGCAACTCCTCCTGCTCAATGTCGTAGATATTGGTGGTATAGTTCCGGACGGGCAGGGTAGCCCCTCCCTCCACACCACGCTGAATGCCGTTAAGGGTGCCCCAGTTGTAGATAGAAATGGCACCAGTTGCTCCGACAAGATCGGCAGTACCGCCGCGGATGTTGGAGCTGAGCTCCGCTACCATCTCAACCAGCCGACGGCCGTCCTTGATGGGAATACCGGTCCTGCCGGCCACAGCCACCATGGCCTTGAGGTTCTTGGAACCCATCACGGCCCCCACACCGTTATGGGCGGCGGCGTGCCCCTTATCGCAGAACACCCCGGCGAAGCGCACCAGGTTCTCACCGGCAGGGCCGATACTTACCACACTGGCATCCCTGTCCCCACCCACCTCCTGACGGGCCATATCCGAGGTCTCCCATGTATCTTTGCCCTTTAGCTCAGCGGCGTCCCGAATCTCGGCCGTGCCATCGTGTATATACAGGTAAGTGAGGCTGGGCGCTGAGCCGACGACCATGACCGCATCAAAACCGCTGTGACGAAGGTAGGCCCCGAAGTAGCCGTTAGCCTGTGTAAGTCCGGCACCCCCGGTCATGGCACCTTTTGCCAAGACCGTGAAGGTGCCCGATCCGGGAACCGGTGTCCCTCCCAGGGGGCCGGAGGCGATGATGAGGCAGTTCCGGGGGTCATCCCACTCCACCCCCGGCGGCACCTCATCATACAGCAGCTTGGCCCCCAGGCACGCACCCCCTATGCACTGGCGGACCGTATCCGAATCCACTTTTACAGTTTTCACTTCACCTCGACTCAGGTCCACCCTGAGGATGCGTCCCTGGAACCTGTCAAGTCCGGCGGTTGTCATACTACCTCCTGTTGCAAGGGTTCCCACGGCCCATTGGCAGCGTGAAACGGGGAGCGCTGCCTGAGCCTGGCCTCTACCACGGGGGAAAGCGTCTCCCGGTCCATAAGGTGGCTCAGGATGCCTGCCGCCTCTACCTCACCCACCAGCACCGCCCCCACCAGGCGGTGGCGATGGAATACCAGTTTCCGGTAAGTGGAGCCATTGCGGCGCACCAACTCGTCATACCCTGATTCAGGCGAGTCAACCTCCCCAAGGGAGGCTACAGGCAGCCCCAGGGGACTGAGGATGTTGACCCTGGCGGGACGCCAGCGGGAGAAGCCGCTGCCCCCCGCCATATTCAGCCCGGCCACCCATCCGCCCTCCACAGCGTTGGTCCAAGTGGCGTTCACCTGGGTGCGTCCGGTAATCGGATGGGTGCCCTGGGCCACATCACCAGCGGCGTAAATATGCTCCGCACTCGTCCGGCCCCCCTCGTCCACCGTCACACCGGGGGATAGCGCCACACCACTGCCCTCCAGGAGGCCGGTATTGGGGCGCACGCCGGTGGCGAAGACCACCACATCCGCTTCCACCGTCTCCCCCGAACTTAGGCGCAGCCCCTTTCCACCGCCCCGCTGGGCAACCTCCCATACCTGCTGGCCCAGCCGTAGCTGCACCCCGGCCCCCTCCAGCCGCTCTTGCATTATTGCGGCTCCTGCCGCATCCATCACCCGGGGCAGCACCCTATCCTGCATCTCTATTACAATCATCTTCTTCTTACGCCGCCACAGGGCGTCCACTATCTGCAGTCCGATAAGACCCGCCCCCACCACCGCCACCGTGCTTGCGTTCTGGGACACCCCTTTGATGCGGCGGGCGTCCGCGGCGCTCCACAGTGTGAGGCACTCCCCGGCCCCGGGGATGGGGGGCACAGTCACGCTGGACCCTGTGGCCACCAGTAGCTCGTCGTAAGGCACAGCCTGTCCCCCCGCCAGGACCACCCGCTGACGGTCCGGCTCCACGGCCACCGCCCCGTCCCCCAGGATGGTTTTCACACCGTGGCTGCGGTAGAAGTCCCGGTTGCATATGAACATCTTTCGGTAGGATATTGTACCACACAGGTAGTGTGTGGTAAGGACCGGTGAGTAGGCGGGACAGTCCTCCCCGGAGATGAGGGTAATGTTATGAGACCTGGAAACGCTCCGTATGGCCCTCAGGGCGTTTAGGGCAGCCCCCCCGTTTCCGGTGATTACCAGATGTTTCAACGGTTACTTACTTCATTTGGCCAAGTAGGCTTCCCGCACCTTGCCCGCCAGGAGAAGGCGTTGGGTCAGCCCCATGCCCTCGTCATCGCCCAGGGTGATGGCCCCGGGCTCGCATAGCCGGGTGCAGGCCGGCTCCCCGGCGCACAGGTCGCACTTAATGGGGTGGCCGTCCACCAGGGTGATGGCCCCGAAAGGACAGGCGGTAACGCACATCTTGCAGCCCACGCACCTGTCCTTGATAAGCTCCACCAGGCCCGTCTGGCTGTCCTTCTGCAGGGCGTTGGTGGGACAGGGGACGGCGCAAAGGGGCGTCTCGCACTGCTGACATACCACCGGATAGAAGAAAAGCTCCTCCGGGAAGCGGACGACCTTGACGCGGCACTTGTAGAGGCTGCTTTCCCCCTCTCTGAAGGTGGAGCAGGCCGTCTCGCAGCTACGGCACCCGGTGCACCTGGCGGGGTCAACGATGAGCATCTGTCCCATATGTTCTCCTTGTGCCTCTAACCTGGGCGACTTTTACCTGGATATGCACTATATGGTAGCCTCCAGCCCACCTTCCGTCAACCGGAGCTGGAGGGGCCGTTGCGCAGACATCTATCTCCCCACCCACCCGGGCCTCACCTGTTAAGACACAATGGACTGAGGTAAGATAGATAATGTTTTTTGTTAAGGAGTCCATCGCATGGGTACGGTTCGTATGGAGCTATGGCCCTGGCTTAACCGCCACGAGGAGCATACTGGGTTCCGCCGAATTACCCTGGAGGAGGAGGTCATGGAGGGAGAGGTGGTAAAAGATTTCCTGGACCGCATGGGCGAAAGGCACCGAGTGTTCCGGGAGGTCATCTTTGACCGCCAGACCCAGGAGCTATCCAGGCAGGTAACCGTCATTTACAACGATATGCTATTAGAGCTTGCGGAAGGGCTTGACACCATCCTCCACGATGGCGACAAGCTGAGCTTCATGCCAGCCTTCGCCGGGGGTTAGCAACCAACCCCCTTTCTTGATACATCTGCCACGGTGGCTTCATCCACAAGTCCCTTCGTTCCCGGTGCCCTTGACAGGGTGCGTACACAGCATCCTCCACACTCCACACTTTCCCGCTGAGACAGGGCGAGGGTTGACAGACCCTCAATTCTCTAAGACACTTAAGATATCTGATGTAAGACATCCTATGTCCGACGAAGGAGGTGGCGGCACATGGCCGAGGAAAAAGCAACAGATGTGGTGCTACGCCCCAAGCGCCAGATTACCCTTCCCAAAGAGGTGTGTGAAGAGTTGGGTATCGGGCCGGGCGATAGGCTCGAGCTATCGGTGGAGAGCTCCACCCTAGTGGCCAAGCCCAAGAAGGCGGCTGCCCTGGAGGCCCTACGGGAGATCCGTGATGCTTTCAAGCGCTCGGGAATCACCGAAGATGAACTCCAAAAGACGGGCCGCCGACTAAGGCGGGAAGCTGCCAAGGAGCCCGATGTGGCCCAGTCCTAAACCCCGTATCTTCCTGAACAGCAATGTCATATTCTCGGGGATGTATCCTTCGACAGGGGCGCCGGGAGTCATATTAGAACGTTTCATTGACGGTAAGTTAACAGTGGTCATATCGCGGCAGGTATTGGAGGAGGTCGTGAGCACCATCAAGGCAAAGCTTCCCGACGCCTTCCTTGGCCTGAGGAGGCTCCTGATGAGTGCCCCACCAGAAATCATTAAAGACCCAGCCCCCGCTGAGGTGGCCCGCTGGGCCGAAATAGTACACATAAAGGACGCCGGCATCCTGGCCGCAGCGATAGCGGCCCAGCCCGATTATCTGGTCACGGGGGACAAGCACTTTCTGGGAAACCCCAACATCGCGCAGAAGTCCGGGCTACACATCGTCACCCCAACGCAACTCCTCCAGTTATTGGAAAAGGACAACTGACCGCCTTAAGGGGGTCGTAGACCGGCTGCGCGAGCGGCACGGCTTCGTCGCCAACCAGACGGGCCGCACCTTTTCCCTTGCCGGCAACTTCACCGACAGAGGACACGGTCACGCCATGCCCCCATCAGCCTCAGAAGCCCGATTGCTTTCCGGTCATGGTGTCTATCTCCACCCGGATTATCGCTACCTTTTCCATCAGCTTTTCAGAATACTCGTGTGGGTCGTCGGAGTAGTGCCGCATGATGATATCCAGCGCCGCCCTCTTCCCTTCACTGTCTTCAACAAGGGATGCCCTGCCGAAACCGATTACGCTGCGGTACCTCATCCCCCACTTGCAGGCCGTCGCCCCCTTCGTCAGCTCCAGGTCGGCCTCCACCTCAAAGCAGACCCGGTCGTTCCTCCGTATCATGTCAATCTTCATGCCTTCCCTGGCGGTGTGAATATATAGGCAGCCATCCTGATAGCCGAAGTTGACAGGGACCAAATACGGGACATTGTTATCGGACAGGGCAATCCTGCAGACGACGGCCCTTTTGATAACGGACTCCACTTCCCCTGGGTCCGTTAACTCCCTCTCCTTCTTTCTCATGCCCTCCAATCGCCCCGAAGGCGGATGTATGGTCCCAAATACATCACTACATGCTCATTTCATCACGCAAGGGCGTCGCGGTCGGTCCCCTGGGACCTGTCTATGTTGAAGCAGCTATGGGCATTCCCAGGGCCGATGAGGTAAATCAGCCAGGATTTTGCGCCGGTGCCTACCCCCCCTTCATCCCCAGCAACTCTTTGCGGAGCAATGAAAGCCGCCTCAGGTGGTCCCGCTCCTCTATCAAAATGCTGTCCAAGACCTCCTGGTCATCCCGGCGCACCAGGTCCCGGACCTCGGTGAAGAAAAGGATGGTCTCAGACTCCATTCTCATGCCCATCTCCACGGCCTCAGCATCGGTTCTGAACCCCAGGGCACCGGCCTTGGCACCGGCCTCATCCACAAATATGCGGCTGTCTATCAGGGCGCTCAGGTATTCGGAGAGCTCCTGGGCAGTGCCGGGGGTGTTGGGCGCATCGGCCTGCGAGGTCATAAGCCGGCCGAACTCCCTGGCGTGCCGCTCTTCCTCCACGGCCATGTGCTGATAGGCGGCTTTGATGGAGGGGTCCTTCACCCTGGTCAGGGCTGTGCGGTAGAAAGCCAGGCCGTTGGCTTCTATGCGTAATGCCATATCTACCACTTCCTTGCCGGAGAAAAAAAGGCTCATCATTCCCCTTTCCGAGCTAACCGAGCCGCTGCAGGTACTTCTGCATCTGGATGGCCGCCTTGGCCCCCTCCCCCGCCGCCACCACAATCTGCTTCTCGGGAACATCCGTCACATCCCCGGCGGCATAGAGCCCCGGCATACTGGTCTCGCAGCTCGGGTTGACCTTTACCTCCCCCCACCGGTTGAGGTCCGCCAGCCCTTTGACCAACTCCGAGTTGGGCTGGAGGCCAATCTCCACGAACACCGCCCCCACCTCCAGATCCTGCTCCTTTCCATCCTTCAGGAAGCGAATGCGCATGCCCTCCACCCTTTTATCGCCGGTTATCTCCACCACCTCATGTTCGGTGAATACGGTCAAATTGGGGTTGTCCCTTACCTGCTCAATCAGTACTTCGTCGGCCGTAAGGGGCGTGTTGGAGATAAGGTTGACCCGTGGCGAGCCTATCTTCAGGAGGTCATAGACCGCCTCCAGCCCGGAGTTTCCCCCGCCTACTATGGCAACCTTATCCTTGTTGAACAGGGGACCATCACAGGTAGCGCAATAGCTCACACCCCTGCCCCGTAGCCTCCCCTCCCCAGGAACCCCCAGTTGCCGAGGCCGCTTTCCAGTGGCTATCAGCACCACCCTGGCCTCCAAGGGCTCACCGCCGTCAACCTCCACCCGAAAGCCACCGCTCACCTGCTTCACGGAGTCGGCGTTGTTCCCGATGCGCTGCTCAATGGGGAACTGCCTTACCTGGGCATCGAACTTGGAGATGAGGTCTGGGGCCTCTATATACTGGTATCCCATGTAGTTCTCTATCCCCAGCGTCCATAGCATCTGGCCACCGACATCCTTGCTGATAAGCGCCATATCCACTTTCTTGCGGGCGGCGTAGACCGCGGCCGTCATACCTGCCGGTCCGGCGCCCAGTATTACAAGGCCCTTCATGTCACCACCTCCATCCAGCCTCAATAACACCATATCAAGAGCGGCGATGGAAATCCACCTCCCCCCGCCTGTAGCCCCCCTTCCCTTAAAAGGTGCGGACATAGAAGACAGATTGACACCGAGCGGGGCAGGAACACATAATGACAAAGTCCGTTCCAAAACCGTTGCCCCGCCCCTATAGACAGCTTCTTAAAAAGAGGAGGGGCCACGAGCCAGGAACAGGCACTTAGACCAAGGAGCACAGCATGGATGTAACACGTCTACGGCAAGCATTACCCGTCACCCGTAAGGTTGTCTATCTGAATACCGGATGGTCCGGCCCCAGCCCCAGAGCTGTTACCGCCCAGGTGAAGAAATGGTTGGACTTTGAGGCGCGTCAAGGCCCCACAACTCCCCGTGTGCTGAAAGCCCATCACCAGGCCCAGGATGAAGCCCGCCAAGCGGTGGCCAGGCTCATCGGTGCCTCACCCGAAGAAATAACCCTTGTCCAGAACACCACCGAGGGCATAAACATCGTCCTTAACGGTATGACCTGGCATCAGGGGGATGAGGTGGTGACCACTAACCTGGAGCACAGCTCCGGAATCATCCCCTGCTACTCTCTGGCCAGCTTGCGCCGGGTACGAGTGCGGATAGTCGACCTGCAAGGAGTGGACACCCCTTCCCAAATCCTGGAGAGGCTACGGGCAGCTATCGGCCCGCCCACCCGTCTCCTCCTGCTAAGCCACATCATGTATCTGAACGGCATGTGCCTGCCCCTGAGGGATATTCAGGCCATGGCCCGGGAGAGCAATGTGAAGGTGCTGGTGGATGCCGCCCAGTCCGTGGGCCAGATGCCCCTGAACATGTACGATTTGGGTTGCGATTTCTACTCACTGCCCGGCCACAAATGGCTGTTAGGGCCCGACGGTACCGGAGCCCTTTATATGCGCAGGGAGCTTATCCCTCAAATTCGGCCCTCCAAAGTGGGACACCACGCCGCGGCCAGCTACGACTTCTATGGGAACTGGAAACCCGATAACGAGTCCATCAAGAAGTTTGAGCTTACCACCACCAGCAGCCCGCTGTGGGCCGGGCTGAGCGCCGCTATTGATTTCATAAACGAAATCGGACCGGAAGCCATACAAGAGAGGATACGGACACTTTCGGGGCTGGCCGTAGCAGGGCTGTCCTCCCTTCCCCAAGTTGAGGTAACCTCACCGCAGCACCCGGAGCTGGCCTCCGGCCTGGTGGCTTTTTCGGTGCAGGGTGCCGCCCCTCAGCAGGTGGTGGCCCACCTGTGGAGAAAGGGGCGAGTTGTTTCCCGATGGGTGGAAAATCCCCCAGGGGTGCGCCTGTCGCTGCACTTCTTCAATACCGAGGAGGAAGTGGAAGCGGTGATGGACTGTATGAGAGACCTCCGGTAGCTTTAAACCCGCAGGTGGCCGGCCACTAAAAGGAAATCTTGTGTCACTAATCTACCGGACGAGTACATTTTCTTGACATGGCAATGGGGTGCCTGATAGAATTCCATATGGAGGTCCGACATTTACGCTATAGTTGAGACCGGTGGCAAGCAGTACAAGGTCAGCCCCGGAAATACGGTACTGGTGGAAAGGCTACGGGCCGCCGAAGGCGATAGGGTGGAGCTTGACCGCGTGCTACTCATAGCCGATGGTAAGAAGACCACTATCGGCACCCCGCTGGTCAAAGGGGCACGTGTTGTGGCCACCTCTATGGGCGAGGAGAAAGGCGAAAAAATTATCGTCTTCAAGTACAAGCCCAAGGTGCGCTACCACCACAAGACCGGGCACCGCCAGCTATACACCAAGCTCGATATCCAGAAGATACTGACCAAGAGGGAGACCAAGAAGGATGGCCCACAAGAAACAGGGGGGCTCGGCCAAGAACAACCGGGACAGCCAGTCTAAACGGCTGGGTGTCAAACGGTATGACGGCCAGATAGTCACCGCAGGTTCTATTCTGGTACGCCAGCGCGGGACCCGCATACGCCCCGGGATCAATGTGGGCCTGGGCCGGGACTATACCATTTTCGCCCTCATAGAAGGCCGTGTGAAGTTCGAGCCAGCCACCAAGCTGGGCAAACGCAAGGTAAGCGTTTACGCCGCCTGATTCAAGGAGAACCGCACGCAGTGAAGAAGGATATACACCCCACATACTTTGAAGACGCCAAGGTGTCATGCTCTTGCGGCAGCACATTCAATACCGGGGCCACCAAGGAGAGCCTGAAGGTGGAGGTGTGCAGCAAGTGCCACCCTTTCTACACCGGCTCCCGGCGTATTGTGGATACCGCAGGCAGGCTGGAGCGCTTCAAGCGTCGCTACAATCTGCAATAGTCCCCCGTTGAAAACTGCACAAGAGGAGCGGATATGCCCCGCTCCTCTTTGTTTAGGAGCATGGTGAAACCGAAGTTCTCGTATGGGGGCCAGGCCCTTATAGAAGGGGTGATGATGCGGGGCCAGCACCATGTGGCCATAGCCGTGAGGCGTCCCGATGGAGACATCACGGTCAACGCCCAGCCTCTAAGCAGCATCTACACCGGACGCTGGAGGCAGCGGCCCCTGAGCAGGGGCATCATAATGCTAGCTGAGACATTTACCTTGGGGATACGCGCCCTGCTCTACTCGGCCAAGATGGCTATAGGGGAAGAGGAGGATATGCCAAAGGGGGCCGCCGCCGGGGCGGTGGCGGTGGCGCTTATCTTCGCGGTGGGCCTGTTTTTCGTCCTGCCCTACCTCCTGGGACGCTTTTTGGTGCCCCAATCCGCCAGCACCATGGTAATCCACCTGATTGAAGGGGGGTTCCGGCTGGGGGTTTTCGTGGCATATCTGCTGCTGGTGGGACAGTGGTCCGAGGTGGCCCGGGTGTTCGCCTACCACGGCGCAGAGCACAAGGTGGTCAACGCCCAGGAGGCCGGGGCCGCACTGGAGCCGGACTCCGTGCGTCCCTTCTCCACGGCCCACAAGCGCTGCGGCACCAGCTTCGTGCTGCTGGTGCTGGTCATCGCCATCCCCATCTTCGCCCTATTCGGCAAACCGCCCATCTGGGCGGCCCTGCCCATGAGGCTGGTCGTGCTGCCGCTCATCGCCGCCGCCAGCTATGAAATAATCCGCCTGGGGGGCATCTACCCCCACCACCCCCTGGTGCGCATGGTCCTGGCACCGGGAATGGTCATCCAAGCCATGACAACCCGCCAGCCCGACGACGGCCAGATAGAGGTGGCCGTGGCCGCCATGAAGGGTGTGCTGAACGCCGAGGCGGGTGTGCCTGAGACTCCACTCCCGGAGCCGGATGTGATACCGGAGGAAACACCACAGCCAGGGGGATAGCCTGTTCCCGCCATAGCGGGGACTGGGGTGCTTCGCCCCCCCCCGCAGGAGATTCGTTGGGGGGAGTGCGGGGACAAATACGGTCGCTAACCGGTCTCTTGGCCCGTTACCTCGGCTTCCCACAGGGGGGTGAAGAAGCAGGTGCGGTTTCCGGTGTGACACACCGGGCCTTCAGGCACCGCTTCCACCAGCAGGGCATCGCCGTCGCAGTCTATGGAGATGGAGCGTGCCCTCAGGAAATTTCCAGAGGTCTCCCCTTTGTGCCAAAGCTCCTGTCGGCTGCGGCTATAGAACCACACATCTCCGCTGGCCAGGGTGCGGTCAAAGGCCTCCTGGTCCATGTAGCCCAACATGAGCACCTCGCCGTTCCGGGCATCCTGAATAATGGCAGCCACCAGCCCTTTATCGTCAAACTTAATCATATGAGAACCCTCTCCCCCTCAGTCCCCCTCTCCCTTGGCAAGGGAGAGGGGGGCCGAGGGGGTGAAGGTTGACGACCCCCACCTGGGATGAAGAGCGCCGCCTCCGCACCGCCGGC
>JASLQE010000089.1 GCA_030744635.1 Dehalococcoidia bacterium
AATCAGGCGCTACGGGCCTGGGAACATACCTACAACACCATCCGCCCTCATCAGGCCCTGGGCTACCTTACCCCGCAACAGTATCTGCTACAATGCCAGCAGGAAAGGAGGATGTGTCACTAATGTACTGAACGAGTACACCCTATAGCAAACTACTTGACCTTCGTTGTAAAATAACAGAGTCATGAGCTGGTTGGATTTGGTACTACTGGTTATATTGGGTTTTGCCATATTGTGGGGGATGCGGAAGGGGCTAATAGGGGTTGTGATCCCTGCGGTGGGGATGATTGTCGGTGTGGTGCTGGCCAGCCGGCTTTACTCCACAATCGCCGATAGCATGTTCAGCTCCGAGGCTGCAATCGCCAAGGTGGGCGCCTTCATCATAATACTGGTGGCCGTAATGATTGTGGCCTCCATCGTATCAAAGGTACTCACCCGCATGGTATCACTGGTCATGCTGGGGTGGGTGAACCGTCTGGTTGGTGGCGCTGTTGGCCTTCTGCTGAGTGCAGTGGGTTTAGGGGTGGTGCTGGCGCTGGTGGCCCGGTTTCCCCTCCTGGGGCTGGACTCAGCGGTAAAGGGCTCAGCGCTGGCCGCACTTCTCGTAGAACGGTTCCCTCTGGTGCTGTCCCTTCTGCCCGGTGAGTTCGACCTCCTGCGTGCTTTCTTTAACTGAATGACCGTGGGCCTGGCACCAGGAGTCTCTTGAAGCAACGCAACATTCTTGTTGGCTTTCGGCTCAATGATGCCCTGGTACAGCAAATAGAGTCTGTACACCCCGGTGTACGCGTGCACCTGGTGGCTGAAGAGATTGGCGCACTGCTGGGGCGGGGTGCCCGTGGGGTGCCCGGGCTGGGAGAGGCCTCGGAGGAGGATCGCACCCGGGCCGAGTCCCGCCTCGCGCCCCTGTTGGAAGAGGCCGAGGTGTTCTTCGGCATTCGGGTCCTGCCGGACCTGGTGGCGCGCAGCCCTCACCTGCGCTGGGTACAGCTGGTGGCCCACGGCATCGACCAAATCCACGGTGACATCATGGACGGCGGAGTCACCGTCACCACCGGAAGAGGGAACTACGCTCCGGTTATCGCCGAACATGTGCTGCTTCTGATGCTTATGCTAATGCGCCAGACGCCCCTATTGGCGGTCCAACAGGGGGAGAGGCGGTGGCAGAGGCTATACCCGGGCGAGATGGAGGGCAAGGTGGTTGGGCTGGTGGGGCTGGGAAGTATAGGCATGGCAGTGGCCCGGGCTGCCCAGGGCTTCGGCATGCGGGTTCTGGCTGTGAAGAGAACGGCCTTCACCGGGGAGGACTTTCCGAATATAGACCAGTTGATGCCTCCGGAATCGTTGAATACCCTCCTGGGGAGCAGCGATTTTGTGGTGTTGGGCCTGCCCCTCACCACCGATACCCGTCATATCATCGGCCGGGAGGAGCTACGGGCCATGAAGCCCAGTGCCTATCTTATCAATGTGGCCCGTGGGGGTGTGATGGACGACAGCGCCCTGGCGGAGGCCCTCCGTGAGGGATGGATTGCCGGTGCCGGACTGGATGTTTTTGAGGAGGAGCCGCTGCCTCCACACAGCCCGCTGTGGAACATGCCCAATACCATCATCACGCCTCATATGGCTGGGCTATCGGACAGGTTCGTGGAACGCGGCACTAGCCTGTTTTGCGAGAATCTGGGACGCTACATCCGCGGGGAGCCGCTGATGAATGTATTGGACCTGCAACGAGGCTATTGAAAAAGTAGACCGCTCAGGGATGCGCCCGTAAGGGTGACGGCGGTTACTATTATCCCGGCAATCAGGATCCCCAGGGCAATGAGGGGGATTGCAGTGCGGGGGGGCACCTGGAACACCCAGGCCGCCAGCGAGCCTGTCCAGGCACCGGTGAAGGGGAGCGGGATGGCTACGAAGAGTACCAGCACGGCGGGGCCATAGCGACGGAACCTCTCTGACTGGGTGAGGCGCAAACGGCGGGAACGCCAGTCCAGCAGATGCCTTACCGGGTTGGGGAAACGTTGTAGCAGGTTTGGAACCCGATCCAGACCCAGCACCAGGACGAATACCGGCACCATATTTCCAATTAGGGATAGTGCCAGCACCGGGGTCCAGTGCATACCCAAACCCTGTATGCCAAGGGGGATGGCAAGCCGGAGTTCCCCCACGGGGGTCATCGCAGCTAACAGCACCCAGAGCCAGTCCTGGGGCAATCTATCTCCACCTATCCAAACTGAGGTAGTTTAACCCACGGTGGGAGGCAGGTCAAGCCGCTGTACTCGTTCAGTACATTAGTGACACATCCTCCTTTCCTGCTGGCATTGTAGCAGATACTGTTGCGGGGTAAGGTAGCCCAGGGCCTGATGAGGGCGGATGGTGTTGTAGGTATGTT
>JASLQE010000090.1 GCA_030744635.1 Dehalococcoidia bacterium
TCTGTTCGTGCGACATGCCCTTCGCCTTGAAAAGCCGGTCCAGCACCACTGATTCGTCGGACAGTGTCGCCCATATCTCGTCCACCAGAGTGGTCCACTTGGCTTCAAAGAGGACGGCCGCCTCCACCACCGCTATCTCGGTCCCCTCACCTCTCCACTCCTTGAGGATAACGGCTATGGCATCCCTTATCCTCGGGTGTGTAATATCATTGAGCTTCTCGAGGGAATCGGCTTTTGAAAAGACAATGCCTGCCAGCCGTTTGCGGTCAATCTTACCCTCCGGCCCTACCACTTCCCGGCCGAAGGTGTTGATAATATCGTCATAGGCCGGGCCACCCGGCTCATAGACCTGGTGGCCTACTATATCGGCATCCACCATCCGCGCCCCCAGCCGGGCGAGGATATGGGAGACCGTGCTCTTACCGCTGCCTATGCCCCCGGTGAGTCCTATGACCAGCATCAGTAGGGAAGGTACTCGCGGCCCATTATCTCCCGCACGATAATCAGTTTCATGATATCGGCAGTGCCGTCAGCCAACTCGAAGCCCATGACATCCCGCAGCCGCTGCTCCAGCGGGTACTCCTCACTGTAGCCTATCTGGCCGTGGATGAGCAGGCAGTTGTGGATAACATCCACCGCAATCACCGGGCACAGCCATTTGACCATGGCGGATTCCTTGGCGTGAAACTGTCCGGCGTCCTTCATGGCCAGTGCCCGGTAGGAAAGCAGCCGTCCGGCCTCAATCATGGTGGCCGCCTCGGCTATCTTGAAGGATACCCCCTCAAACTTGGCGATGGGCTTGCCGAACGCCATGCGCTGTTTGGCATAGGTTATGGCCTCGTCAAGCGAGGTCTGGGCGGCCCCCATACATATAAGACCCAGCAGCACCCGGATGGTGTCAAACTGGCTCATCACCAGATGGAACCCCCTGCCCTCCTCACCCAGGCGGTGGCTCTCAGGCACGGCCACATTGTCCAGAAAGATAGAGGCGCGGCCGATGGGCTTGCACCCCATGTCAGGTATTCGGGAGCGGCTCACCCGCTCCTGTTCCAGGGGCACTAGGAAGGCGGTCACCCCGCGGGCGCCCTGCGTGGGGTCGGTCTTGGCGAAGATGATGCAGGCACTGGACTGCATGCCCAGGCTCACCGAGGTCTTCTCCCCGCTGAGGATGTAGCTTGTCCCGTCCCTCACCGCCCGGCAGGCGGTGTTGGCCACATCAGAGCCCAGGCCAGGCTCCGTGGTGGCCAGGGACAGCATCGTCTCACCCGCCACCACGGGAGGGAACCACTCGGCCTGGACCTCCTCCGGGGCCATCTGCAGGGCGATGCCGATTCCCGCGGAGAGGATGGTGGGCAGGGAGAGGTTGAAATCGGCCTGCCCCACCGCCTCCGTGGAGATACCCAGGCTCACCCAGTCTATGGTCTCGCCCCCGTACCTCTCGGGCACATTGAAACCCAGGAGGCCCATGCCGGCCATTTTCTTGAGCACATCGGGGGGGATGTAGTCCAATTTGGCACGCTCTTTGGCGCCGGGCGCCAACTCCTTCTGGGAGAAGTTGTGCATCTCCCGGCGAAACATCTCCTGGGCCTCGTTAAAGCCGAACGACATAGCTCTCCTCTTCTATCTTCATTGGTTGTAAGTCTACCAGCCCGCAAACTGGGCAGTCAAGCTTGGTAAAGGCTGGTCCCGGCCCAGCCAGTCACCCGGTTCAAGTACCGGGGTGCGCCTCCTTTGGCTCGCTCCTGCTGCGCCATGTATGCAGCCCAACCCCCTTGGTATCCCCGCCAATAAACAACCTCAAGATAGGGGAGGCCTTGACGCTGTGTTGCGGAACAGTTATCTTCTGAGTGCCGAGCACCCTCCGGCCGGCCGGCCCTCCGCAGGGATTGCCGGAATACGCCGGGCGCACAGGGTGCGGCAGTGGCGGTTTCAGTTTGGGCAGCGAGGCGTAGCTTTATGACTAACACGGTCCGGCGGGGTATGAACCCATATGTGCTGCTGGCGCTTACCACGCTGGTGGCCTTCGTGGCCAGCGGCGTCCGCATGTCCTATGGTGTTTTTGTCATACCCCTGAGCGATGCTTTCACCCTTAGCCGCGCGGAGGCGGCGCTGCCCCTGTCTATGAGCATGGTGGTCTGGGGGGTGGTGCAGCCCTTTACCGGCGCCTGGATGGATACCTACGGCCCCCGAAGGATTATCCTGGCCTCCCTGCTCACTATGGCCCTAGGTTTCGTGGCGGCCTCCACCGCCCAGAGCCTGTGGCAGCTTACCATCGGCTATGCCCTGTTGGTGGGCAGTGCCTCCAGCGGGCTGGCGGTGGCCGCCTTTTCCATTCTGGTGAGCCGCTGGTTCGGGCCTGAGAAGAGGGGGAGGGCCATCGGCATCGCCCTGGCGGGAATTCCCGTGGGCAGCGTCCTCTTTGCCCCCCTCACCTCGGCCGTGGCATATAGGGAAAGCTGGCAGATCGCTTTTCTGTTCCTGGCCGCCGTCCTTACACTCATAGCCCTGCCACTGGCATATATTTTCCTGCGAGAGCCACCATCCTCCCCTGAGGCACCCAGGGCTGCCGCCGCCGGTGCAGGCTCGCTTTTCAGCCGTGAGGTGCGGGGGGCGCTGAGGACCAGGGCCTACTGGCTGCTGCTGATAGCCTACTTCGGCTGCGGCTCCACGGGATGGTTCCTCTACGGCCACCTGCCCGCCATCGCCCTGGATATGGGCCTGTCCCCTCAGCAGGGCGCTACCGGTCTGGGCCTCATAGGGGTGGGCGGGGGTTTAGGGGCGATATTGGGGGGCTGGGCGGCGGACCGCTTCGGACGCTACCACACCCTGGCCGGTGGCTACCTTGTACGCGCATTGGGGTTTTTCTTCCTGGTGTACATCGCCCATGATGTCACTACCTTCTTCATCGCCAGCCTGTTGGCGGGCATGGCCATGTTCGTCACCATCACCGTCACGCAACTGCTTATCTACGAGCTCTTTGGGGCCGGGATAGCCGGCAGGATGATAGGACTTACCTTCCTCCTGCACCAGGTAGGCTCCACCTTCGGGCCTTACCTGGGAGGAAGGATGTACGACGCCCAGGGAAGCTATACGGCGGCGCTGCTGATTTCGGGCGGCATACTGCTGGGGTCCTCGTTCCTGGGGTGGCGGCTGAAGTACGCTGCTAAAAGCTCAACAGCGGCGAGCTAAGACCCGGAATAGCGGGGAAGGGACACCAGGGCGGTGCCGCGCACCGTGACCTCACCACCGGGGTTCTCCAGCCATATCTCGCACTCCACCACCGGCTCACCCGATGTTTCCGGCTTGCCTGTTACTTTGCCTCTGCAGACCAGCTCCTGGT
>JASLQE010000091.1 GCA_030744635.1 Dehalococcoidia bacterium
CATTATGCTGGCACGGGACTGGAATGTTGATGGAGTGCTCTACCACCTGGACTTGGGGTGTAAATTCATAGCGGCCGGACACCAGGAGGCCAAGCTGGCGGTGCAAGGAATGGGTAAAAGCACCATGTCCTTTGAGGCGTCAAGTTCCGACCCCAGGGACCTTTCCGAGGGCCAGGTGGTTGACCAGATGGATACTTTCCTACGCAATATGGGTCTGACACCAACGGGGGATGGAAACGGCCATCGGGCTGGTGACGGCGAATAACGGTAGGGGACGGCCGCTGTGAGGCTATTGCTCATTGGAGCTCTAGCGGCGGCCCTGGCCTACCTATTTTGGCTTCTGCGTGCGCCATCCCGAAAAGACCCGGAGTTGCCACTGCAGCTCCCCACCGGGGAAATAGAGTTGGTATGCCCGGCCTGCGGCCGTGACAAGTGGCAGGTGCGGGGTAGACTCAGCCCGAATAAAACCCTGGTGTTGCAATGCACCGCCTGCAGCCGCACCATCACCTTCCAGGGGGATATGGAGCGGGTGGACCACCACCCCAGCCACCCCAACAACGAGGGTTAATCCAGGGTAAAGGGGGGATATATGACCACGATGTCAATGGAGGAGAGGCTCCACCGCTCGGTGGCCGGGGATGCCGCCATCATCGCCACCATGGCCCGGTCAACCAAGGAGAAGTACGGGGAAGAGGGGTTAACTGCACTCCGTGACGGTCTGGAGGAGACCTACCGCCGCCTCATCCCGTCTGTTGCCCGCCAGGCCGGTGCCCGGGTGGGTGACGGCACCATAGAGGACTGGGCCACAGTGGAGGCCTACATCTGCCAGATGGGAGGTATGGAGTTTGATCTGGAGGTTACGCCTGAGAAGGGCGTGCTCCGGGTAAAGTCCTGCCCCATGGAGGGACAGTTCCGGCGCATTTCCCCGGACTGCTGCCCTGATGTGTTCATAGGCATTGAGAGGGGTATCGCCGGTGCCATCAACCCCAACTTGGAGGTAAAGGGCGGCCGCTACCTGCCC
>JASLQE010000092.1 GCA_030744635.1 Dehalococcoidia bacterium
GAGGAGGCCGTCTATCTGGCTGATCGGGTAATAGTGTTAAGCGCTCGCCCGGGCGTAATTAAGTGTGAATTGAAAATTGATTTACCACGCCCCCGGCGTCAGATGATGATCGCAGAGTCTGAATTCGGTAAACTGGTACGAAAATTACTAGAAGAGCTAGGGGTTGATGTTTGAAATAGCTTGTCGCAAATCATTATTAACAAATAGCATTCTTTATTGGAGGGGAATTCGTGACTTCGGAAATACAAACGGGTTTAACCCGACTTGGTATGTTCATTACCAGTTAATATAAATCAATTTTATCAAACAAAAAGCAATTGTACACCACAAAAGTATTCCTTTTTTACTATATCCTTCCACCTCTAGCTCTCAGGAGTGGTAATTAGCGAACCTTTTTAGCAGTCAGGATTCCCCACATTGATAATGCCCATCGGCATTTTCTATTCCCCTTCTATTTGTGGCTTTTCAGGAGTGGCGACATAGCTCTGAGCTTGGCTACAACCCGGGGTAATGTTTCCAGAACCTGGTCTATATCCTCCTCGAATGACAATCCACCTAGGCCGTCTTGCGGGACAAGTGACAGCCCCCTATAATCTATGGCAAAGGAGGTGGAGATGGAGTTGAGCACTCTGAAGGTGGACAAGAGAGACCGCGTAGCCTATATCACCCTGACCCGCTCCGAAGCCCTGAACGCTATCAGCCCCCAAGTGCTGATAGACCTACGCCAGGCGATAGCCAGTGCGAGTGATGATGCCGGGGTGAAGGCGGTGGTCATCACCAGCGAGGGCCGAGCCTTCTGCGCGGGGGCTGACCTCAAGTTTGTGAGCGGATTCCTGGAGGATATCCGAGCCTTCGTGGACTACTTGGAGGATTTCAACGGTACCATGGAGGCCATAGAGGAATGTCCGCTGCCGGTGATTGCCGCCGTCAACGGATTCGCCTTTGCCGGGGGCATGGAGCTGCTCATGGCCTGTGATATGGCCATCGCCGCCGAAGAGGCCCAAATTGGGGACCAGCACCAGAACTTCGGCCTGATAGGCGGGCCCGTGATGTGGCAACTACCCCGCCGGGTGGGTATGCCCAACGCCATGGAGCTGTGTCTGACCGGCAAATGGCTCACCGGTAAGCAGGCCCAGGAGTACGGCCTGGTACTGCGGGCAGTGCCCAAAGACAGGCTTATGGATGAGGTGGAGGAGCTGCTGGGCCAGCTACGGGACAAGAGTCGCCCCGGCCTCATCGCCAACAAGCGGGCACTCAAGGAGGCCGCCAAGCACGCCTCCTTCGGGCCGGGCACCCGGGTGGGCGCCTCGTACACCATCCATTACATGGGCAGCGCAGAGGAGCCACGGGAGGGCATAAAAGCGTTTCTGGAAAAGCGCAAACCGGTGTTCAAGTAAGGTGGTCCGGCAACCCTTCTCCCCCACCCACCCACCCGGAAGATAGCTTCAGGGACATAGCCCTTTAAGAATAATCCACGGGCTGGCGCATGGGATAGAGATAGGTCGCTAAACGACTTCTCTTCAAATAAATAATGGATAAGGAGGCAACATATGGACCTGGGACTGAAGGGTAAGAACGCCATTGTAACCGGGGGCGGCTCCAACATCGGCCGGGCCATCGCCCTCACCCTGGCTGAGGAGGGGGCCAATGTGGTCATCGCCGAACTGGATGAGGCCCAGGGGAAGAAGGTGGCCCAGCAGGCCGGCGGCAAGAGCATATGCGTCAAGACCGATGTCACCAACTTCTCCAGCGTGGAGGCCCTGGTCGCAACGGCCATCAAGGAACTGGGCCAGGTACACATCCTGGTCAACAATGTGGGCTGGGACATCATGAAGTACTTCCTGGACTACTCCCTGGAGGAGATAGACCGCATAATGAAAATCAACTACCTGGGCATGGTCTACTGCTGCCGTGCGGTGCTACCCCACATGATAGAGAACAAGCACGGCCGTGTAGTGAGCCTTAGCTCCGATGCCGGCCGCGTGGGCGAGTTCCGGGAGCCTATTTATTCCGGCATGAAGGCAGGGGTCATCGCCCTCACCAAGTCCCTGGCCCGGGAGGCGGGCCGCTTCGGCATTACCTTCAACGCCCTGTGCCCGGGGGTCACCCGCCCCGAAAAGTCGGAGGAGGCCGGAGAGCTTAGCATGTGGGGTAAAGATGGGGCGGCGGCGGCGATGTTCACCGAAGAGGTGGCCGAGGCCGCCAGGAAGATGTATGCCCTGCGCCGCCTGGGCACCGCCCAAGACATGGCCAACGGTGTGGTCTTCCTGTGCTCGGATAAGGCCAGCTACATCACCGGACAGACCCTCTCCGTCAGCGGCGGCTACTCAATGATGTAGGAAGGGGGCCGTTTAGCAAACATCTTCATTCCCTCCCACCCACACAGTTAGATTATCCTGGGGGGCTTCGCCCTCCAGGGCCCCTGGGTTTGTGGTAGGGCCTAATTGATTTGAATCAGGTCATCCAGGCGGCATCGTAGCCGTCCTGGTCACTGCCGTCCTTTATGTACATCCAGTTGAACTCGTGGTTTCCCGGCGTAAGGGTGTAGCTATACTCGGCCCAGGTGGTGACGCTCATCCCTGACCAGCTTTGCACCTCTTGGCCGTCCACATAGGACTGTAGATAGTCAGCCCCTTCTTGGGAGGACACCCGTTACCGTGCTGTCAAAAGCGCCTTCGGCAACCTGGGCGGTTGCCCCCCCCGTCAATTCGGTACTCCACCGCATCCACGGTCCAGAAGGGCACGGCGCTGGTGGCTCTGCCGGTAAAGGGTGGCGTAGCGGTGCCAGTCGGCGGCGTGGCCCTGCAACCGTGTCAGGTTGGTGGGCCTACTCCCGCTGGGTGCGGCTCTCCACGAAGCGGGAGCGGGCCATATGCCAGGCCTGGGCGGTGTACAGGAAGTAGCGCATCAGCTCCCGGGGCTTGGGATAGATGGTGTAGGGAAATATGCGGTTGGGGTCCAGGTTGTCCACGCCGTAGACACCGATGCGGTGTGTGGACAGGTACTCCTGGTTGCGGGCCACCCAGCCCTCCTGCTGGCGCAGGGGCAGGCCCAGGGGCTCCTGGAACGCAGGGGCCACCAGGCCGTACTCGTTCTGGGGGCCCTGTTTTCCCCTCATCTCCACCAGTGCCCTGGCCTTTTCCAGGGCAGCGTCATCGAAGCGCAGGACAACTATACCGAAAAAGCCCTGGCCGTCTTTCTTCAGGTGGAGGTCGGCCCCCTCCTGCGCCGGGGCGGGGGAGTAGCCCTTGTCCTCTAGCAGGTGGGCCATGCCGGTGCGCAGGTATTCAAAGGCGTGGGCCTCATCGGTGAAGCCTATCTCCTCCCGGCGAGGCAGATATCCCTCCTTCACTTGCCGCTCCATCCTGGCCACTGGTTTTCGGGGGCCGGTTTTTAGCTCCCCTTCGCAGTAGAACAACTCGGCCTTCTGGTATCCGGAATCATCCACATAGGTCACATTAAGGAGCACACCCACGCCGCCGGGCAGCTTCTTGCGCTCCAGAACATCCATCTTCTTTACCTGCCATTCAGGGGGCAGGGGCAGCTTGATGAGCAGCCCCTTCTCCTGGAAGGTCTGGTTAATCTCCGCTACCGTCAGCATCTTCCCCTCCTGGAACGGATACCAACTCCAGTGCCCCGAAGGGGCACTTCTCTTCACAAAGCCGGCACATGTTGGGCGGGTCCAGTGTCCGCTTGCAACTGGTCCAGTTAGTCACCTCCACCACTCCCGATAGTATGTCCAGCGGGGGGGGCACATCGGAGATGTCCCGACGGATGACTACTCCCTTGTTTACCAGGGTACTCAGTGCCCGGTTACACACCACCACACAGTCTCCACAGCCGTTGCACCTTTCCCGCTCAATGAGGAGACCGGTCTCCTGCACCTCGCCGCTGCCGAAAGCGGCGGTGAGGGCCTGGAGGGCGGTGGCGTGCTCCTCCGCAAGTAGGGGGGGGCAATCAGCTACGGTCTTCTCTCGGGTTGACAACGCAAAGGCAAAGGCATAGCAGTTCATGAGGCCGCACTGCTTACAGTTGGTGCGAGGCAGGAGCTGGTACACCTGTAGCGGCTGGAGCCGGTCACGCTTGGGCATCTATCCCCTCTCCAGAACGCCGCGCTCCACCTCAACCAGGGGTGTGACCCCGGAGTCAGTGGGCTGGATGGTGACGGGGATGTTTTTGAAATTGGGGAGCGGGGAGACCTGCGGGTCATAGCCCGAGAGCCGGTTGGCATAGGCGCTGAGGGGCATGAGGCCGTGGCCTGCGGGGCAGTGGGCATCAGCCCGGGCCAGCACCACCACCTCCCCCCCGGTGTTGGACAGGCTTACGGTGTCACCGCTCCTGACACCCAGTGACTTCATGTCTTCAGGGGACAGGCGGACCTGCGCCGAATGCTCCTGGTAGGCGGCCGGGTCCTGGCGGCGGGCGGCCCACTGGAATACATCCCGGTAAGTGATAAGCCGGAACTCCATCAGTCTAGGGCCTCCAGCAGCCTGCCCAGCACCTCACCATCGCTGGGGCCGCGGGCGGTCTGGGCCTGGGGCAGGGTGACCACCTCCCCATCCATACGCCGGGCGGTGCCTGGCACCTCCACTGCCGATGGGGCCACAGGGATGGCCACCTGTGCCCCTTCAAAGGTGGGGGTGGGGAAGGGGTCCAGGCAGATGATGGGCACCGAGGCCAGGGTGGACACCAGGGGATGCGGTAAGCTGGTGAAAGGATCAGCACCCACCACCAGCAGGCAGTCCACAGCCCCGCCACGGAGCTGCCTCAAAATGGAGAACTCCGGACCATGCTGCGGCCCGCCCCCGTTGGCGAAGGACACCCGGTTCACATAGCCGGTATCGCCGTAGAGGGTGTGGTTGAAGCCCATTGTGTTGAAGTGGCCCACCATGGGCACGGCGGCCGCCTTGCCCCGGCTGCGCGCCTCGGTCAGCAGGCCCAGAAAGGGGTCCAGGTCGTTGCCCAAAGAGTAGACCAGCCCCAGCCCCACGAAGAAAACGGTGAAGTGGGCCTCTTCTATCAGAGTTGCGAAGGAGGCCGCCTGCATGGAGGCCTCCTTGCCCGCCAGGGCGGACATCACCTGTCCTATGAACTCCCGGTCCCCTCCGGGCGATAGCCAGAACATCTTGTGACAGGTGATGGATGTCTCCGTTTCCCTCACATCCACCCCGGCCAAGACCACATCCGGCATCCACCCCGCCTCGCGGTACTGAGAGCGAGGGTAGTAGGTGTACTTGGAGAGGTGCCGTGGGTGGGCGTGGTAGGGGTTAGCGCCCCAGTAGACCATCATATCAGCCAGTTGGGCGGCCTCGGCCAGGGTACAGGTAGGCACCTTCCCGGTGATTATCCCCTGGGTGAGCGCGCCTTGGCAGAACGAAGAGGTATCGTCCACCACCGCTCCCAGGCGGCGGGCCAGCCGCAGGGCCACCTGCTGGGCCTCGATGGTAGAGTTGTCCAGCCCGTAGATGAGGGGGTTTCGGGCACCTTTTAGCAGCCCGGAAGCGGCGGTGACGGCCTCCTCCAGGGACGCCTCGCGCCCCCCCACCCGGCAGGTCCCTTCCCTGCGCTCCCACGCCGCCCGGAAGAAGGCCGAGCCTTTCAGGCAGGCGTTCTCCACGCGGGATAGCTCCTTCCCCTGGAAATGAAGATGTATATCGTCACACAGACAGCTACAGGACGGACAGACTAAATCAGACATGGGCCGGGCGCAGTGCCCTCCTAATACTCTTCTTCCTCCAGAATCCCTGGCAGCAGCTTGGCATTGATGTACTGCTCCACAGAGAAATCAGGCAGCACGAAGAAGTTATTGAAGTGGCGGTCCCGGGGGGAGCCCAGAATACACCAGGTTATCTCCTCGTCGGGCTTGAGCAGCCACATCATAATCTCGTGGTCCTTCATGCCGAAGTACCAGCGACCCCGGTCCTCCATGAAGTACTCAATCATCAGATACTCGTTGACCATGGGCATGGCCAGCGCATAGTCAGCGGCATCCCCCAGCACCGCCTTCATGGCCATGAGCCGGATGCACCCCGCCACCGCATCCTCAATCCCCTTGACCATCACCCCCACCACCTGGAACTCCTTGCCTTTGTCCTGCCGGCGGGCACAGAAATCGGGGCGCAGGAATCCTATGTAGTCCTCGGGCAGCAGCTCGTAGCCGGCGTACTCCAGAAAGTCCTTTACACCAGACAACGCCGCTTCCGGGGAGATATCCCAGATACGAAAATCTCCCTCCCTGACCTGGGAGTGGGTGGTCTCGGCTTTTTCTCCGTCCTTATCCATTACTATCTCCCTAACGATTGCCTGCCAACCCCTCTTCTCCCACCCACCCGCCTGAGGACTATCCTCTGGGGGCCCTGCCTCCAGACCCCCGTAGTGCGTGGACGAAGGCCCTGAGGTCATCCATCGCGCGGGTGGGAGCAATAATTGCCCGCCAAGCGCCCTACTTCACCGCCTGGGCTAACTCATCCAGGTACTGACCCCAGGCCTTGACCGAGAGGTCGGGGAGGGAGTAGGTGGCCTCTTCCACATACGCTGGCCCCAGCACGGCGGTGCGGGCATCCGTCACCGTGGACACCAGACGGCGGGCCACACCGGGGCTATAGCCGAGGAGGACAAGGGTTGAGGGTCGCTCGGCGGTAACGGGGTCACCCCAACCGGAGCGCATAAAGTCCACTACCTCGGCGGCCATTATCCTCCCCACCCTGTCTATGCCCCGCTCCCGCAGGCCCTTTATAGTGTTGCCGGTGGCGGCCACCGGCAGGTCCAGCCCTATGGCGATATCGGCAGCCAGGTCCAGCAGGCTCTTGCCATTGAACTCTATCTCGTTACACATCTCCCCGGCCATGAGCAGGCCACCCCGGTCCTCCTTCAGCCATTGGGCAAGCTCCCGCGGTGTCTCCATCTTCATTTCTCCACCTCCCCCTCCTTCGGCACCTGAGAGATGAGCCGGGGTATGTAGGTAACATGCATGGTACGGGCGCTGTAGTCCTTGGCCAACTCGTCCAGCGTAAGCATGCGGCCATCGGGGTGCCTGGCCTTGATGATTTTCATGCGCTGTGTCTCCCATCCTTTGCTCTCAGTGAGATATTTCAGGAGCTTACCTTTGTAGCGCAGGGGCAGCTCCCAGTCCGAAGATATATAGAACTGGATATCATCGGGGAAGCCGCCGAAGAACTTGTCGGTGAACTCGGTATAGGTCTCTAGGCGTATCTGGCGGCTGTCACGGAGGTCGGTGGTGCGCATGGTCATGGTAGAGAAAAGGGTAACGGCCTCCTCCTTGGTCTCAACTGGGACTATGAGGTGCTTGGGGGTAGGCTCTGTATAGCGCTTCCTGCCACCCCAGGTCTCATGGACGAACCAGTGCTGCCAGTCCCATTTGTTGGCAGTCAGGTACCGGTCCCAGGAGAAAGCGGAGTTGGGGCCCACAATCACCGGCACCCCCACGCGGGCGAAGGCGGCG
>JASLQE010000093.1 GCA_030744635.1 Dehalococcoidia bacterium
AAAGGATGGCCCGTGATGCTTCCACCTGTTCCTTTACTGATGACTTTTAGGGCGCAGCAAGCCCCGCCCAGGGGGGGAGCCGGAGGCGTGGGGGCATCTGTCATGATGAGTCCTTCACCAGAATGGCGAAGGACTCATCCCTCAGACGTCAGACCCTTCGCTGCCGCTCTCCGAGTGAAACATCGGAGTCCGATACTTCGTTCAGACAGGGTGACAATGATACAGGCCCCACCTGAGGGGGTCTGGGGGGTAAAACCCCCCAGGAGAATATACCTGGGCGGGTGGGCGGGGTAGGCCATACCTGCCGTGCGACCCTGGGCACCGAGGCGAAGCCGCTGATGTCCTGTGCTATAATCCGTTATGTGGGGGACAGCAGGCTTCAGCCCGAGTATTCGCCTCGAGCTCAGGCCGAGGGGGCCTCAGCCCGAGGGCTTCTGGTGCTCTTCGATGGCAACGCCATCATACACCGTGCCCACCACGCCTTCGCCCAGAGGCCACTCTCGGTGCGCCGCACCGGCGAGGTGGTGAGCGCCGTGTTCGGATTCGCCCAGATGCTGCTCCGGATATCGGGCTCGCTCAGGCCCAGCCACTGGGCGGTGGCCTTCGATTTCCCCGCCCCCACCTTTCGCCACCTGCAGTACGATAAATACAAGGAGCACCGCCCCCCCATGCCGGAGGAGCTGCGCGGCCAATTCGGGCGGGTGCGGGAGTTGGTAGCCGGCTTCAACATACCGGCCTATGAGGTGGAGGGTTTTGAGGCCGATGATGTGCTGGGCACCTTGAGCCGCCAGGCGGAGGCCCAGGGCATAGATACCGTCATCGTCACCGGCGATACGGACACCATGCAGCTAATCACCCCCAGGGTACAGGTTCTATACACCAACGCGGGCCGCACCAGCAGCTTCAGCGATGCCGAGCTATTTGACGAGGGCCGGGTGCTGGAGAAGTTCGGGGTTGCCCCCAACCGGCTGGCGGACCTGAAGGGTCTGAAAGGAGACCCCTCCGATAACATCCCCGGGGTGAGCGGCATCGGCGAGAAAACGGCCGTCCGGCTCATCCAGGAGCTCGGCGGGGTGGATGACATTTACCAGGACCTAGAGCGTGTAACCCCTCCCAAGGTACAGGAGAAGATGCGTACCGGCGAGCCCCTGGCCCTCCAGAGCAAAGAGCTGGCCACCATAGTCACGGATGTCCCCGTGGAGTTGGACCTGGAGGCCTGCCTTGTCACCGCCTATGACCGCAATGTGGTGGTGGAGCTGTTCCGGGAGCTGGAGTTCAGCAGCCTGGTGGGCCGGCTGCCGGAGCCATCGGGCACCACAGCCCCTCCTATTATTAGGGAAGAAAGGGAAGAAGAGGAGTCCCCTTCAGGCAAGGCGCCTTTCGGGGAGGGACAGACCGTCGTAACCGCCCGGCCCCCAGAGGGCCGGTACCTTGTGGTGCAGGACGGCCCCGCCCTGGATGCGCTGCGGCAAGAGCTGGGTCAGGCCGCGGAGATATCGGTGGATGTGGAGACAACCGGCAAGGATGAGCGCACCGCCCACCTGGTGGGCATATCGCTGTCCTTCCGGCCCGGCGAGGCCTACTACATCCCGGTGGGCCACCAGGGATGGGATGAGCAGCTCCCCGTGCAACAGGTGATGGATGCCCTGCGCCTCGCCCTCACCTCCCCCTCCCTGCCCAAAATTGCACACAACGGCAAGTACGATTTGACCGTGCTGAGACGGCACGGGGTAATGGTGTCCCCCCTGGGCTTTGACACCATGGTGGCCGCCCACCTGATGGGGGAGAAATCCATCGGGTTGAAGGCGCTGGCTTTCTCCCGGCTGGGGGTGGAGATGACCCCCATCACCGCACTCATCGGCACCGGGGCCAAACAGCTCACAATGGCCCAGGTCCCTATACATCAGGCGGCCCAGTACGCCGCTGCGGACGCTGACCTGACCCTGCGCCTCAAGCGGTTGCAGGAAGAGGACCTGCGCCGAGAGGGCCTGTGGGCGCTCTTCAACGACATGGAGATGCCCCTGCTCCCCCTGCTATTAGATATGGAGCAGGCGGGGGTGCTCCTGGACCTGGGGCTGCTGCGGGAGTTCTCGTACGCCCTGGGGACGGAAATCAGCCGGCTGGAGACCGATATATACGCCGCCGTGGGGCAACGCTTCAACATAAACTCCTCACAGCAGCTGGGCAGGGTGCTGTTCGACGACCTGGGACTGCCCCGCTCCAAGCGCACCAAGACCGGCTACTCCACGGACGCAGCGGTGCTGGAGGGGCTGCGGTCCTCCGGGGAAGGACACCCCGTCATCCCCCTGCTGCTGGACTACCGTATGCTGACCAAGCTCAAGAGTACCTATGTTGACTCCCTGCCCGGCCTGGTGGACGAAGAGGGGCGGGTACATACCAGCTTCAACCAGACGGGCACCGCCACGGGCCGCCTCTCCTCCAGCGAGCCCAACCTGCAAAACATCCCGGTGCGGGGGGACTTGGGCCGCCGCATCCGCCGCGCCTTCATAGCGCCCGCAGGCTCGGTGCTGCTGGCGGGAGACTACTCCCAGATTGACCTCCGGGTCTTGGCCCACCTCTCCCAGGACCCCACACTGGTAGCCGCCTTCCGGAACGACGATGACATCCACACCGCCACCGCCTCCCAAGTCTTCGGTGTAGGACCGGCCCAGGTCACCCCGGATATGCGCCGGGTGGCGAAAACCGTCAACTTCGGCGTCATCTACGGCATGAGCGAGTACGGGCTGGAGCAGGCCACCGACCTGTCCCGTCAGGAGGCCTCGGCCTTCATCCAAGCCTACTTTGAAAAGTACCCCGGGGTGAAGCAGTACATGGAAGCCACCAAAGATGCCGCCCGCAACCGGGGCTATGTGGAGACCCTGCTGGGGCGGCGCCGCTACATCCCCGACATCATGTCCATCAACCGCCAGCTCCGGGAGGCCACGGAGCGCATGGCCATCAACATGCCCGTCCAGGGCACCACCGCCGATATCATGAAACGGGCCATGCTGGATACCTGCCGCGAGATGGGGCGCCGGGGCCTGAAAAGCCGGATGCTACTACAGGTCCACGACGAGCTTATCTTCGAGGT
>JASLQE010000094.1 GCA_030744635.1 Dehalococcoidia bacterium
GGGTGGCAGGAGCTTCAAGGGGGTTGGGCACCGTGTGTTGGCTACCACCCGGCCTCCACGGCGGTACACCAGGCCGGGGGTGTCCCACGGCTCCTCCCCCCGGTGGAGGCGTTCCGCCAGCAGGGCCGCCGCCATCTCCCCGTCCCCGGCGATACCCATATCGGCCCCGGTGGCCCCCACCACCCCCTGGGGGGTCACCGAGAAGCCCACCCCGCCCAGCACCACCGGGGCATCGGTGTGCCTCCTTGTCTCGGCCACCACCTCCGCTATCCAGGGCAGGAAGCTGTGTCCGGAGGCGAAGGAGCAGTCATCAGTGTTGCGCACGGAGAGACCCACGGCTAGGGGTTGGAGATGGGAGAGGGCCTTCCCCAGGGCGGACAGGCCATCGGGTATCAGGGCCAGGTCCACCACCTCCACGGCTACGCCGGCATCCCGCAGTGCCTCCCCCAGGTACTCCAGCCCCACCGGGCTGACCGGCGGCCGGACCACATTGCAGTTCACCAGGACAAAGGGCTTTGTGCCGGACATGGCTGGATTATAGCATGGGGCTGCTTTCCCAAGCATTTGGTCTCTTGCTAATGCTAACGGTATGAGGTACATTAGACGCTCAAGACCCAAGCTCAGCCACAGGCGCCACCGCGGTTCCACTACGCCTGGCTGGTGTTGGGTAGTGCCTGACAATCAGCGGCATGTCCTCCGGGATGAGGAACGCCTTCGGCGGCCTCATATACCCCCTGGTGGAGCAATATCAGTGGAGCGTGGGTGCTATCTCCCTGGCCTACTCCCTGGAGTTCCTCGCCGCAGTAGGCGTGTTCCTGGCAGCCGGTGCCGCCGCCGACAGAATAGGGGCACGCAAGGTGCTGCTGGTGACGGTGGTTGCCTTCGCCTCCGGACTGATACTTACTGGCACCATAACCCAACTATGGCAGTTCTACCTCTATTATTTCGGTGTGCTGGCCGGTGGGCTGGGGATAATGGGCAGCGTGGTGGTGCCGGTGATGGATGACTTCAGCCGGCTTATCCTGGATTGGGAACTGAAGAGCGATATGGCAGCGTGGTCTTTGATCGACGTAGTCCAGAAGGCGGTGGATGCAACTGGCATGACAGACGTCCCCGTGGAGGATCGGATAGTGCTGCTCTCGGACAATGGCCCTGGGTATCTCTCGAGGCAATTTGGTGAGTACCTGAGGCTGGTAGGCATAAGGCACATTCTGGCATCGCCCTTTCACTCTCAGACCAATGGCAAGGTTGAGCGGTATCACCGCACCATGAAGGGAGGCATCAATCTCCTCCCCTACGAAATGCCGGGTGATCTGGAGGAGGCGATCAGGGCATTCGTCGAATACTACAACTACCGTCGCTATCACGAGGGCATCGGCAACGTCACCCCTCATGACGTCTACACCGGTCGGCATCACGAGATCTTGCAACGAAGAAAGGAGGCGAAGACCAAGACACTACAGGCGAGAAGAAGCTACAATAGCACCATCAGGGAGCAGGGCTCAGGGCACTGATGTGTTACGTTAGCAGAGAAGCCCATCTGTCCCGCTTTTGCAGACGACATACAGTCTTACAGAAGGTGTGTGGCTACTCCCCGGACGAGGTCATAGCCCTGAAAGCCGAGGACGCAGTCTGGTAGCTAACGGCAGAAAGCTTTGAAGATAAGGAGGAGCCATGGACTGGAAACTGAATCAGGTGTGTGTTGTGGTCAAGGACATTGACGAGGCCATAGAGTACTATGCTTCGGTCTTCGGCATCGGCCCTTTTCGGAAATGGGAGGGGCCGCTGGAATGGGCGGAGGTCCACGGCAAGCCATGTGAACTCTCCCTGAAGGTCGCCATGGGCCGCCTGGGTGATATCGCATTTGAGCTGATACAGGCGGAACCGGGTAACAATATTTACTGGGAGTTCTTCCAGAAACATGGGGAAGGTCTGCACCACCTGGGATTCTATGTTGACGACCCGGAGGCCGAGATGGCTCAATTGAAGGAGAAAGGCGTTGAAGTGCTCCAGAGGGGTGGCACACAGAGGGGCGGTTTCATTTATATGGACTCCACATGCGTGGGCGGTGCCATTCTGGAATTGATTAAGCGGAGATAAGCCGCGGAGCGATGTAGAGGTATCTACAGGGTGAGCCTCTTCTGCTTGCCGGCCTCCAGAATAAGCAGGGTGCCGTTATCTACGGGGCTCCACCCAGGGCTGTCGTCCAGGGGTTCCGAGGCTATGGTGGTCTTGTCCCGGGTATGTTTTACATAAAGAGAGTAGTAGTCCAGGTACTCCGTCCGCAGCTTGGTCTGGCGCAGGGCGTAGAGGCGGCGGCCATCGCTCATGAGAAAGCTCAGGGAGGTGTGGCGGAAGCCGGTAGCCTCCTGCAGCGTTCTCAACAGACCGTCTTCGGTGCGGTCCCAGTTGTCGGCTATCCAGTGAAGGAACCTCTGAGAGTCTATGATATCTGCGCCGTTGCCATCAGGGGGCAGGTCAATATCTCCGTTATGGGCCAGCACCAGGCCGTCCTTGCTGAACGGGTGGGCGTTGGCATCAGAGATGTTCATGCCGAGGGATGCCTTGCGGGCGTGCCCTATGAGGATATCCGTGTTCACACCACCGGCCACCT
Organism: Dehalococcoidia bacterium; assembly: GCA_030744635.1. Taxonomy (GTDB): domain Bacteria; phylum Chloroflexota; class Dehalococcoidia; order JACVQG01; family JAHKAY01; genus JASLQE01. The sequence continues at coordinate 2,615 of JASLQE010000094.1, forward strand.
GGATAAAGCTGGGGTCTGTGCAGGCGGGCTGTCCCCGTTTCTCCACCCTCATGGCACCGTTTTCGTGCCAGGCTAGTCCCCAGCCGTCGTCGTGGGGGCCGCGGCCACCCGGCAACCGCCAGCGACGCCCGTTGCGGCTAAGCCATAGAAGGCTGTGGGAGGCCGTGAGCAGCTCATAGGTTGCCGGAACAGGCGCTTTAGCGATTATGCCAACCATGCGGCACATGTCAGGCCACGCCCTTCCGGCCCATGTTGACCAGGAAGACGAAGGGCTGGTTGCCAAAAGCGGATATACCAGGCTGGGCCGGGGTATGCCAATATAGCGGGTGGCCTGTCCGTTGGTTGCCCACCGGAAACTGGTGCAATGGAGAAAGTTCTGCGGGCCTTATGATGCTCCTCTACCAGCCGTTATGGCCGGGAAAATATGATAATTAAAGCAGAAAAGGCGGTCAAACCAGGGCCGGCGGTGAGTCCTACCTCTTATCCACCCACCATTGAGGCCACGGAAGAAGCTCTGCCACGAAAACCGGGATGGAGGTACGGCCTGCTTGGCTGTGGTGCGGCCTACAGTAAGGCCAGGTATTGCTTTAGCTCAAACTCCGTAACCTGGTTGCGGTAGCGATCCCACTCTATCTTCTTGTTGGCTATTAGATTGTTAAAGACATGTTCTCCCAGGGCACGGTGGACTATGTCGCTGCTTTCGGTCACGGTAATAGCCTCCAGCAGGCTACCCGGCAGGGTGCTGATGCCCCGTTGCTCCCTATCCGCCGGACTCATATCAAACACATTTTCCTCTACCGGCTCGAGTAGCTGGTACCCTTTCTCCATAGCCGATTGTGATTGTATTCCCATTACGGGCCAGAGTCAATCATTGCAGTTTCCGTATTTCCCCAAAAACGCTATCGTCATAATCATCATAAAGGTATTTAATTATTATCTCAAGATGAAGAATTTGCTGTTATATGCCCCAGAATCACAATCCGCCACAGCTACTATATAACCATATAAAAAAGGGGAGCTTGTACACTCCCCCTTCACAATTGCCACCGCACATTCATCATACGATGAATTATGTAGCTTGAAAATTTATTACCACTGTACAAACATCGGCATGACGACATGGGTGTAGGTGTCGGTGCCGACGGGGCGTAGGACGCCGGGGCTGGAGGGCGAGGTGGTCTCTATAGCTACCTTCTCCTCCTTGAGCACGCCCAGCACCTCGGTGAGGTACTTGCCGTTGAAGGCTATTTTGGCCTCTCCGCCCTCAACTATGGCGTCTATATCCCCTTTGTTTTCGGCTATCTCCTCGGACTTGGCGGAGACCTCCACCTTACCAGGGGTCATATCGCCGCCGGGGGTTATCACCAGGCGCACGATGCCGCTGCCGTCGCGGGCGAACAGGGCGGCGATGCGGGCTGCTCTCTGGAAGTCTGCGGTGGCCACTGTGGTGCGGGTCTCATAGCCGCTGGGGATTAGCTGAGAGTAGTTGGGGAATGTGCCCTGTATGAGCTGGCTGACCATCTCGGCCCCCGGCAGATGGAACAGGGCCTGGCCTCGCTGTGTGTTGACGGTGACCTCCACGGCCTTCTCCCCATCCCCTCCGGCCTCCCCTTTACCCTCGGGCAGCAGCCGGGCCAGCTCCGTGAGCGCCCGTGAGGGCACGATGACCACCGTCCGCTCCGGTACCGGATCCAGCAGGCTCAGGTGCAGGAGGGCGAGGCGGAAGCCATCGGCGGCCACCAGGGTGAGCTGGTCACCCTCCATCTCCACATTGACGCCCGTAAGCACGGGGCGGGTGTCCTCAGCGGCGGCCGCGAAGGCCACCATGCCCACCCCCTGCCGCAGCACCTCTGGGTCTATCCTGGTGTTTACCCCCTCCCCCACCTGGGGGATAGGGGGAAACTCCGAGGCGTCCACCCCGTTAATATGGGCCTCATAGCGGGCGCAGGTCAGGCTCAGGCTGTTCTTGGAGAGTAAAATTTTTATTTCAACGTCGGGCAAAGAGTTTACGAAGTCCGAAAGCAGACGGGCGGGGACGGCGATGGCCCCCTCCTCCTCCACCTTGGCCCCCACCCAACGGCTGAGGGCTATCTCCAGGTTGGTAGCCGAGAGCTTCAGCCGCCCGCCATCGGTAGCCAGCAGCACATGATTGGTTACGGGCAGCGCGGTGCGGGTAGCTACTGCCCGGCCCACCACCGCCAACCCTTCACTCAGGTTGCCCTGAAGGCAGCTAAGTTTCATTCTTCGCCTCCCCTAACTGGACCCGGCCGCTCTTGCCGCCGCTCTTGCTGAGTAGGGAGAGCTCTATCTTCATCCCCGGGTCGTAAGCTTTGCACATATCATATATCGTCAGTGCGGCCACCGCGGCGGCGGTAAGCGCCTCCATCTCATATCCGGTACGGCCGCTGCCGGACACCCATGCCGTAACCTTTACTATACCCCTTTCGGCATCCGGCACACAATCCATCTCCACCGTGTTTATGAGCAATGGATGGCACAGGGGGATGAGGTGCGGGGTCTGTTTGGCGGCCATCACCCCGGCCAGTCGGGCGGCGGTGAGCACATCCCCCTTGGCTAACTCACCCTTGATGATGCGTTCCAGGGTGGCCGGTGCCATGGAGACTGTCCCCCGGACGGTGGCCTGCCGCTTGGTTACGAGCTTATCGGACACATCTACCATTCTCACCCCGACGGAAGGGGGGGTGGCCGCCACTTCCGAAGCGGGCCCGGTGCCGGAGGACATGGCCTCCGCCGCACGGTGGGCCTCCTCGTTCTCTGGGTGGGAGGCATGCCCCCGTACCCACTCCCAGGTAACCTGGCGCCGCGCGGCCAGCTCGTCCAGCGCCGACCACAGGTCCCGGTTGGCATTGCGCTTCCACCTCCGGGACATGGTACCTACCAGGTACTGGCTATCGCTGTAAACAGAGACCTGTGTACCCTCGGGGGTGTGGGCCAGCCCTTGAACGGCGGCCGTCACCTCCATGCGGTTCGAGGTGGTGTCTTCCTGGCTCCCCCGTAGCAACTCCCGGTGACCATCGCC
>JASLQE010000095.1 GCA_030744635.1 Dehalococcoidia bacterium
TGCTCTAACAGCCTGGAGAGGGCATCGTCCATGTGGTCGGCGGCCTGTTTCAAGTCGCTCAGGTCCAGGGACAGCCCCAGCAGAGCGGCCAAGCGGCCCAGTAGGGCATGGCACACCTTGGGGTTCTTCACGGCCTGGACATATGCCGGGGCGTGACCCCATATGCTGGCCATCTCCAGCCGCCGCCTGCGGCATGCCATCAGCAGGAAACTGTAGAAGCTGCTGGGCCCCTGATAGTTGGTCCATCCCAGTCCCGATAGGGCCATCTCTTGCTTGAGCCGGATATAGTTGACCACAGCAGACACGGGTGGCTCTTTGGTGTGCGGCACCCGGTCATAAACCCCCCCCACGGCATATACCCGTTTCACACCCCACTGCCGCATGACCTTCAGTACAATTCTGGTGAAGCGTTCCCAGCGTAGCTGGGGTTCAAAGCCCAAGAGCAGGATAAGGTCGCGCTCCCCGGTCGGATTTTTCCAGAAATAAAGCTCATTGCTGGCCATCTTGAGCCGGCGCACCACCCCATCTTCAACATCTATTAGAGGCCGCACGGTGGTGAAGTCGTAGAACTCCTCCGGGGCAATCTCCCCGAATTTTTTAGCGCCCAGGCGGTCCCTCAGGTATCTCACCACGGAGGTACCCACCTCGCCTGCGTTGCCCCAGCCCCCGAACCCCATGACCAAATACGGGTCTTTCAGCTCAGGCCTGTTGCGAATAATCAGTTCACCCATATCTCTGCCTCCGAAACATAGCACACATACGAATACTGGTCAAAAGACCCGAAAGGCAACCGGCACGGACAAGGGCAGAGGGCTTAAGCGATTCCGCGACTAAAGATGATTAGCCAGACCACCATGAGGAGGGCCATGAAGCCCATGAAAAACCACGATGTGCGCCGCCGGCGACGGTTCTGGTTTTCCAGGGTTTCAGCACAGCTGGTGGAGCACAACGCCTCGCCGGCCTCTATTGAGCGCCCACATACCATGCAGTGGCCGTGCGGCGCAACCGGCCCGGGCTTCTCTGAGGCTTTCACGCGTCCCTCCCTTGGCCCAGTCTTAGGCACGAGTGCTGACCCCGACCTCCGCTATTATTTCGTCAACCACCTACAGCTCGGACTGAAGCAGGGGCCGGCCCTCATCCAGGGCCTCGAGGCCAAGGCTCTCCATGAAGGCGTCTATGCGAGAGATTACCTCTCCCTGGTCCAGCTCCGATGGATTGGCGCACGCCCCCTCATATGACATTACCGGAATGCCGGCCTCTTTGAGGGCCACTATAGATTCCATGGCCCCGCAGGTGTTCCCCAGGCAGCCCCGATCCAAAGCGAACACGGCCCCGTCCAGCTTGAAGTGCCGGGACATAGCCACTCTGTTGTCGATGCGGGCACTCATCTTCGGACGCGGGTTGTAAGTGGTGAAGACCACCGCCATGGAGTGAAGGATATCGTCCCTGGTCTTGAGGGGAAGGCCCATGTCCTCGGGCATGGGGCAGACATCCCAGGAGCCATCATCATTTATATTGAAGTTGCCGAACTCGGTAGTATAAAGCCAGGAGCCTATGCACACCGCACCATACCGGTTGAAGTAGCGCAGCACATTGCTGGGATACCACGGTACCGGCCCTTCGTGGAACAGCCGGCACCTCTCCGTAGCCAGGGCAGCGATACCATCCTTCGCCCTGCCACCTACCTCATCAGCCGCCTCCTTGTAGAACTCCATCACCTCGGGCAGGTGCATTGCGCCCCGCCACATCAGGGTGGCGAAAGAGGCCATCGTCTTCTGGTCTATCGGGGCAGGGACCGCAGCCTGGTGCTCCATAATACGGCTGAAGTAGATGCGGGAGCGCCACTCGTTAATCCAGCCCTCGGCCAGCAGCTTATCGTCGTATTCCCGCCCGGTGGTCTTCTGGAGCCACTCCACCGCCTCATGTAGCTGGGACTCCAGGTAGTCCACATCGGCCTGGCGGGACTCCTCCTGCCAGGGCAGTTCCACCACATAGCTGGGAAGCTCGGAATAGTACTCCTGATAAAGCTGCTGGGCCTTCATCTGGCCCTGGCAGGCTAGGGACTCGAAGTGGATATCAGGCTTCATAATCTCGCCAGTCCGCTTGTTCATGCCAAAGCGGTCCATCATCATGGACCCCAAGGCGATGCGCAATGTGGCACAGCAGTCGTTGCCATAGCCCTGGGCGGTGGCCAACTCGTTCATCTTGGTGAGCAAGCGCAGGTCCTGCATGTCCGGGCCTATGGGCATGGGAGAAAGGAGCTGGAACCCCCCCAGGCCACAGAGCAGCGAAGGCAACGGCCCCGGCCCCCCCAGCACCACAATTTCTCCCCTCTCACGGGCGGAGTAAGTGTCCCTCACCAGCCTCCGGCGCAAATCTTCAAGTTTGCCCCAGCACTCTATGGGTTTCGTAGGATAACGCTGTTGCACCGCCATAGTGCATTCCTCCTATGCTATTTCCTGTTGCACCAACTCCAGATGTGCTTCCACTCTGGTGCGAAGCTGGCCCAGCGGCATTGTGATGTCCTGCTCCAGGTCAATAGAGGGTATACCGTTCTCCTCCAGCAGGCGTTTCACAGCGGGCATATCGTACTCGTGGGGGTCACAGAACTGCTGGCGTATGAGGACAGCCCCCTGCACACCGAAGTTCTTAGCCATTTCAAGCAGGTACTGGGGCCGTATGCGGACTCCGTGCAGGTCTTTCATGGGACAGGGGGGCCGCTCCAGGTAGCGCCTGGCCATGGCGGTAAGGGGGTCGCTGCCATCAGGGGATGTGTTCCAGAAGTACCGGCTCCCAAAACACAGGTCATCCGCCACTACGGTTGTCCCCAGCTCCTCAATGACCCTTATCACATCTACACTATCGGTGTGACCGGCCACCATCAGCCTTACCCCGGTTTCCCGCTTCGGAGAGCTGGCCTCCATCTCCTTCAGGAACTCCTCAACCAGCTGGCTGTGCTCCTCTTTATCCATAATCTGGCTCGCTATCACCATATCCATGCACTGAGCGCCGGTTATGGGTGGATTGTCCAGCCTCCTCAGCTCGTAGACCTGGCGCATCAGGCTGCGGTTGCGGTCATACACCTTCATAGCCTGCTCTACCTTAGCGGTGGAGATGCTGAGGCCCAGGTCTGTCTCTACGCGCTCTTTAAGCACTTGAATCTCTGATAGCATGCTCCGCTGTGCACCGCGGCTGTTGATAAGCTGTGGCATTGATACATAGTAAAAATGCTCAGCGGGGATATGCCGCTTCCAGCTATCGAAGGTCTGGTAGCTGTGCACGCAGCAGTGAGCGGTGGATACCGCATCCAGGTAGTCATAGCGGCCCTGCAGGCCCTGTGCCAGGCAGTCCCGGCAGTAAGAGCAGAACATGCCGAAAACATAGGGCGATGTTACTGACTCCGGCTCATGGCTGCCTACAATGCGTACCGGCAGTATGTCTGCGGCGTAGAATACCTCCTCGGGGACATAGGTGCATAGATAGCCAACTACCTTTCCTCCGGTGCGTTTCTTCCACTCCTGAGCGTACTGATGACGGTCGGTCACTACCTGCTGTAACCTCTCGGCTGCGGACATAAAGCTCCTTCCGGATTATGCGCTCATTTTATCACAACTATTCCGCTCAGCAAAGCAGCCCGGGCTGCCCCAGGCCCTACACATACCCTTCCCGGCATTGAAAAGAGTATGATACAATCCCTTAATTGAAAAGGGTATGATACAATCGCTTAAAGGAGAGGTGTCCGAGCGGTTTATGGAGCCGGTCTCGAAAACCGGTGCCCGTTTATGCGGGTCGAGGGTTCGAATCCCTCCCTCTCCGTGGAGAGGTGCTGGAGCGGTCTATCAGGCGCGCCTGGAGAGCGCGTAGGGCGAAAGCCCTCGAGGGTTCGAATCCCTCCCTCTCCGCCATAACTCATCATATGTAACCTATCATGAACCAGATAAAGTATTGGATTTCCTTTCAACGCATTCCCGGACTGGGAAGGATGCGGCTCTCCCTGCTGGAAAACCGCTTCGGCGATATGGGCCGGGCCTGGACGGCATCCGGCCCGGAGCTGCTGGCGGCTGGGCTTGAGACCCGGGTAGTGTCAGACATCGTCAGCCACCGGCCCCACATCTCCCCGGACGAGGAGGTGGAGAGGTTGCACCGCCTCGGCATACAGGCCGTGCTCTATTCTGACTCCAGCTACCCCCACCGCCTTCTGGAGACCTATGACTACCCCCCCGTGCTCTACGTTAGAGGGGGACTGACTCGCCAAGACGAGAACTGTATAGCCGTGGTTGGCACCCAGCGTCCCACCATCTACGGCCGCCAGGTAACCGAGGAGATAGTGTCTGACCTGGTAGCCAACCGCGTAACCATAGTCAGCGGCCTAGCCCGGGGCATTGACGGAGTGGCACACCGAACCACCCTCTCCCGGGGCGGCCGTACCATCGCGATATTCGGCTGCGGCGTGGACCAAATGTACCCGGCGGAACATGCCAGCCTGGCCAAAGATATAATGTCCCATGGTGCCCTCGTGAGCGACTACCCCCCCGGCACCCCACCCCACCCTGAATTATTCCCCAGACGCAACCGTATCCTGAGTGGCCTTAGCCTGGGCGTTCTGGTAATAGAGGCCGGAGAGTCCTCCGGGGCGCTTATCACCGCCCGCTGGGCCCTGGAGCAGAACCGGGAGGTGTTTGCCGTGCCAGGCAGTGTGCTTTCACCTAACAGCCGCGGCACCAACCGCCTCATCCAGGAGGGTGCCAAGCTGGTATCGTCCCATACCGATATCCTGAAGGAGCTGAACCTGATAGTAAGTGCACCTCAGATGGAGTTCAAGGGGATGGCACCCCTCAACGAAACGGAGACCAGCCTCATGCGTCACCTCTCTGCAGAGCCGTGCCACATAGACCAGGTGTGCCGCCTGGCCGGCCTGCCCACGGCGGTAGTTAGCAGCACGCTGGCCATTTTAGAGCTCAAGGGGCTGGCCCGCCTGGTAGGTCCCATGAACTATATCGCCGCCCGTGAGGCCCGAGAAGACTATCATGTTGGGGTGCATTAGATGGCAAACCGCCTCGTTATTGTAGAATCGCCTGCCAAGGCCCGTACTCTCGGCCGTTTCCTGGGCCGGGGGTACTCCATAGTGGCCTCCATGGGACATGTGAGGGACCTCCCGCAGAAGACCATGGGGCTGGATATCAAAAAAGGTTTCAAGCCCCAGTACCAGACCATCAAGGGCAAGGCCAAGGCGATAAAGGGCATAAAGGATGCCGCCAAAAAGGCCACGGAGGTATACCTGGCCACCGACCCCGACCGTGAGGGTGAGGCCATAGCCTGGCACCTGATAGAGGTGGCCGGGCTGACCAAAGCCGTACCACCCAGAAGGGTGGTCTTCCACGAGATTACACCCGAAGCGGTGAAGGAGTCATTCTGTCACTACCGTGACCTGGATATGAACCTGGTAAATGCCCAGCAGGCCCGGCGCATCCTGGACCGTCTGGTGGGCTACCGGCTTAGCCCTCTGCTGTGGCGCAAAGTGGGGGGACGGCTATCGGCGGGGAGGGTACAATCGGCAGCCCTGCGCCTGGTAGTGGACCGGGAGCGGGACATAGAGGCCTTTGTCTCCCGGGAATACTGGACTGTAGAGGTGGAGTTCCACAAGGGAAAGGTGAAGTTCCGCGCCCACATGGTAGGCGCAAGACCTGCCGACGGCGGCAAGCCCAAGGCCCTTGACCTCTCCAACCAGGCCAAGGCGGATGTAGTGGCAGAGGCGCTGAATGGGGCCAGCTTCACCGTGGATTCCCTGCAGCACAAAGAGGCGAAGCGGGGGCCGGCGCCACCGTTTATTACCAGTACCCTCCAGCAAGATGCCTACCGCAAGCTGGGCTTTGCCGCCGAATACACCATGCGGCTGGCCCAGCAGCTCTATGAGGGTGTAGAGGTAGGTAGTGAAGGTGCCGTGGGACTCATAACCTATATGCGCACAGATTCCACCCGGGTGACGAAATCGGCCATTACCGAGGCACGGCAGTACATCGGCGACAAGTTCGGGAAGGAATATGTGCCCGCCCGGCCCAACAGCTTCACCCGGAAGGTAAAAGGGGCACAGGAGGCCCACGAGGCCATCCGACCCACCCATATTGGCCGTGAACCAGGCCTCCTCAAGGGACACTTGAGCCGTGACCAGCTACGCCTCTATGAGCTTATCTGGAAACGCATGGTGGCCAGCCAGATGGCCCCGGCCCGCTTCGATACAGCCACGGCAGACATCACCGCTGCCAACGGTAGCTCATACCTACTACGGGCCTCTGGCTCCGTGCTCCGTTTCCCCGGTTTCACCGCCCTCTACATGGAAGGGCGGGACGATGAGGAGGACGAGGCCCGCTCCCCTCTACCGCCCCTCAAGCCAGGGGAGTCCCTGAAAGGCCAGGGGGTATTCCCCCAGCAGCACTTCACCAAACCGCCTCCCCGCTTCACCGAGGCCAGCCTTATCCATGCCCTGGAGGAACGGGGCATCGGCCGGCCCAGCACTTACGCCCCCATTATCTCTACCCTCAAGCAGCGGGGGTATGCACTGCGACAGTCCGGGCGTCTTTTCCCTCAAAAGGTGGGCCTGGTGGTGGCCGACCTGCTCCACGACCATTTCCCCGATGTGGTGGACCTCAGCTTCACCGCCCAGATGGAGGGCCGGCTGGACTCCATAGCCGAGGGTGAGATGGAGTGGTTGCCGGTGATATCCGACTTCTACACCCCCTTTGACAAGAGTGTGCAGCAGGCCTCAGAGGCTATCAAAAAAACCAAGGTAGAGGAAGAAATACAGGAGAAATGTGCCCAGTGCGGCCGGCCACT
>JASLQE010000096.1 GCA_030744635.1 Dehalococcoidia bacterium
TTCGTAGGGGACACTCTGCTGCGCCTGGGGGTTGAGCCTACCATGGCAATGGCCACGGCCAAACGCCTCACCTGGTGCGCCAGGCTTGACCTGCCGCAGCACTTCCCTAATGGGCTACCCTCTAACTACAAGGCGGTTTTCGAGGTCGTTAACAAGCTTGTTGGGGAGGGCCAGCCCCGCAACTGAACCGTCCCGGCTGCCAGCCTCCCCCATACCCCCGTAGCCGCCACACCGCTTCCTATTCCAGTGGCCTGCCTTTTGCCACCCCCGCCAAGGTGATACAATGCTGGAGTAAAACGAGGAGGAGATATGGATTTCAATTTCACTCCGGAGGAGGAAGCCCTCCGGCGACAGGCAAGAAAGGTGGCCGTGGAAGAGTTGGAGCCCCTGGCACCCGAGGCCGACGAGTCCTATGAAGTCACGCCGCAGGTGACCCAGATTCTGGCCCGGGAGGGCCTGTTCCGCTACATCGCCCCTGAAGATTACGGTGGGCACGGTATTCGGGTGACCAACATATGCATCGTCCGCGAGGAGTTGGCCCGGGCCTGCGCCCAGGCCGATACCACCTTTGCCATGAATGGCCTGGGAAGCTACCCCATCGTGCTGGCGGGGAGCGAGGAGCAGAAACGCCGCTATATGCCCCCGCTGGCCTCCGGGGAGAAGCTGGGTAGCTTCGCACTCACCGAGCCCGACGGCGGCTCTGATGTGGCCGCTATGAAGACCATAGCCGTGCGGGACAGTGACTCCTATGTTCTGAACGGCATGAAGCGTTTTGTTAGCCAGACCGGCGCTGCTCACACCTATACCGTGTTCGCCAAAACAGACCCCAGAGCCCGCAGCCGGGGCATATCCGCCTTTGTGGTGGAGGAGGGCACACCGGGGTTCAGCACGGACCGTAGGCTCAGGCTACTGGCACCTCACGCCATCGGGGAGCCCCTGTTTGAGGACTGCCGTATCCCCGTTTCCAACCTGCTGGGGAAAGAGGGCGACGGCATGAAGATAGCTCTCAGTACCCTTGACATGTTCCGCACTACGGTGGGGGCAGCGGTATTAGGCCTGGCCCTAGCCGCCTATGATGAGGCCATCAGCTACTCCCAGCACCGCTTTGCCTTCAGCCAGCCCCTGGCCGAGTTCCAGGCCACACAGTTCAAGATTGCCGATATGGCTACCTCCATAGACGCCGCCCGCCTCCTCATATACCGGGCCGCATGGCTCAAAGACCAGGGCCAGGACCGCGTGATTCTGGAGGCCTCCATGGCCAAGCTCTTCGCCACCGAGATGGCCCAGAAGGTGGCCGACGATTCCCTGCAAATACACGGCGGTATGGGCGTGGTAAAGGGAATGGCCATTGAGCGCATCTTCCGGGAGGTGCGCGCCGCCCGCATCTACGAGGGCACCTCCGAAATTCAGCGCATCACCATATCCCGGGAGATTCTCAAGCGGGTGCGGGGTTAGCCTATTTTCCCATCCACCCGCCCGTGTTATTTATCTGGCGGGCGAAGCCCCCCTCCGATAGTGCTTCGCCTATCGGCCCGAAGGACTCCGGACTCCTTCGGAGAGTCCGATGATGCCTTGCTCATCGGACAAGCCCCCGGGAGCGGGAGCGCGAAATAAACCTGGTGAAGGCATAGCTTGCTGCGCCTTTAAAATTTCCTGGTAAGGAGAGGCTGATAAGCGAACTGTAAGGCATTATCGATAAACCAGCTTGTGGAGGCAGGATGATTCTGGATAAGTTCTCTTTGAAAAACAAGGTGGCCGTAATTACCGGGGGCGGACGGGGCATCGGCCGGGGCATCGCCTTGGCCTTCGCCGAGGCCGGTGCCGATGTCTCGGTATGCGCCCGCACCACCGCCGATGTGGAGAAGGTGGCCGGAGAAGTACGGGAGCGGGGACGAAGGGGTGTAGCCGCCACCTGCGATGTGCGCAAGGTGGAGCAGGTGGATGAGATGGTGAAGAAGACGGTGGCCGAGTTGGGCCGCATAGACATACTCATCAACAACGCCGGGGGCCAGTTCTGGTCCCGGCTGCTAGACATGTCGGAGAGGGGCTTCAACACCGTAGTCCAGGAGAACCTTACCTCCGTTTTCATCGTTAGCAACGCAGTGGTAAAAAGCATGGTGGACCAGGGCCATGGGGGCGGTATCATCAACATCAGCACCGGGGGTGCCCTCCACGGTGGACCTGGCACCGCGCCCTATGCCGCCGCCAAAGCCGGGGTCATCAACCTGACCCTGACCCAGTCCTTTGAGTGGGCGCGCCACGATATCCGGGTCAACTGCATTCTCCCTGGGGCGATTTGGACCGAGGGAGTGGCGGCGGTACTGTTCAACACCCCGGAGCGTAAGGAGAAGGCTGTTAGCCGTATCACCCGGGGCCGCTTCGGCACCCCGGAGGATATCGCCTTGGCCTGCATATACCTATCGTCTCCGGCCTCCGACTGGATTACCGGCCAGCACTTCTACATAAACGGCGGCGATAAGTTCTTTTAGGCCCATACCGGAGCCTGCGGTGTGCCCAGATCATATTGACCCCTTGGCACCCTCCGGCGCAATGCCCCTATAATATCCCCGTGGGGCCGGCACGCATAATGAGCACGAGCGATACCGGGATCTATCTGCTGTTTATAGCCGCCCGTGGCCGTATCCGGGTGGGCCGGTTGGGCGAGCAAGGCTTTAACGGCACCTATGTTTATGTGGGCTCGGCCAGGGGGCCCGGAGGCTTGAAACGGGTCTACCGGCACATTGAGGTGGCCGCGGGCCGGCGGGCCGGCGGGAGATGGCATGTTGACCGGCTGCTGGCTTTAGGGAAGCTTGAGGCGGCGCTCTTTATTCGCACCCGTGAGCCTGTGGAGTGCCTGCTGGCGCAGAGGGTGGGTGGGGCTGCGTCGTTGGCCGTGCCGGGCTTCGGCAGCAGCGACTGTCGGTGTCCCGGACATTTGTTCCGTCTTGATGATGACTGGGGCGCAGCCCTGGAGGCTGCTGCCCGTCTCGGGGATTACAGGTGGATAATATCCCCTGTCTGGCCTATGGCCAGGAAGACCAGCAAATAGTCTTTCAGGTGGCGAGTGATGAGGAAATTGTGGCGCACATGCTCCCGGCCGTTTTGCCCCAGCCACCGGCCATAGTCAGGGTTGGCCAGGAGCTGTTTCAGGGCGAAGGCGGCCCCGTCAACGCCGTGCACCAGTAAGCCGGTGAAACGGTTTCTTATCTGGAGGGGTATGCCACCCACCGCCGTTGCCACCACCGGCTTTGCCTTCCACAGGGCCTCGGTCACGGTGAGGCCGAAACCTTCCCGCAGTGACTTCTGGATAACAATAGTGGAGCCTTGCTGCAAGGCGTTAATCTCCAGGTCACTCCCGGTTGGTATGGTGAGGATGTGTATGTCCCTATGGTCAGCCGCCCGCTGGCGCACCTCTCCCAGGACATCCTCGGCCTCAGGGTCATCGCTGGCCCCGCCCCCGGCCAGCACCAACTGGCAATCCATGCTCTTGCGTACCATCTCGAAGGCCTGAATAACCCCAACCGGGTCCTTAAGGCGGTCAAAACGGGAAATCTGGGTGATTATGGGCCGCTCCGGGTCAATCCCATACTTTGACAGCACTATTTCCACATCTGCCACGGGCAACTCCCTATTCTTCTCGCTAAGCGGGTCGATGGAAGGTGCCATCAGGTACTGCGGAATGGGTAGCTGGCGGGCGAAGCTGGGAGCGGAGAACACGGCGGCATCATACTGTATCACAAAATCACGGATGAAGCTCCACACCTGGGAATCCGGGTTGGACACATCTATATGGCAGCGCCACAACCAGCGCCGTGGCTTTTCCTCCTTGCGGCGTATTAGTGCCACCGGCTGTGGGTCGTGGACAAGTATGATGTCCCCCGGGAGCTCCATCTCAGCGAATCGCTGCTCCTGGGAGTTGAGGAAATAGCCGAACTCCTCTTCGGAGACATCCTCCTCGTTGCCATGAAGTGCGTTGTGAAACTTTTTGGTAATGGCATAGAACTCGTCATCACCCTGGATTACGCTCCACCGTGCGTCCACCCCCAACTGGTGTAGCAGCGGTATCAGCCGTTGCAGAATTTCGGCCACCCCGCCCCCGGTGGCGGTGGAGTTGATGTTCTGGACAACGGTACCCGATAGCCGGGTGGCCAGGTGGCGCAGCTCTTCTATCCGGCTCTGGCCCACTATGGGCGCATAGTCATTCACTTTCATCAGAGGCGGGCCTCCACCATCCGGATGATAGCCGAGCGAAGCCCTTCCAGGCTGTAGGAGTAGGGGTCCAGAGAGGCTATATCACCGGCCAGGTCTTTGTCCCCCAGGCTGTCCTCAATCCAGATGGAAAAGTCGTTCTCGCCCTGCTGTAAACGCAGTCGGGCCTCGAAGACATGAAAGTATATGGAGCTGGTGCTCACCCGGCCCAGGGCTTCAACAAACCCCCTCAGGTCTCGGGCCACATAGGGAGTGGGCACGATGACGGTGATGACAGATACCAGGTAGAGCTCCTGTCCCGACGGTGCGCGCCGGCTGTCCGGATTCTGGGCCAGGTGTTCTTCCATCACCTCCACCAGCCTGTTCCGCAGCGCCCTGATAGTGGGGAAGGCAAAGGTATCTATACTGGCCAGCTTCTCTCCCAGTACTCTGTTACCCAGCTCTTCACTTACCCACAGCGAGAAATCGTTAGCCGGCTCCGGGATGAGGAAGTGGTGCTCTTCAATGAAGTGGTGCGTATGGTAGTACACCACCGATCCCGGCACCTCCTTCAGGGCATCTACCAGTTCCCTTACCGTGGCCACTTTGACTCCGGTCAGCACCTCCAGATGGTGATGGGTGTTGAAACGGAAAGGGTGTTTGGCAACTTTCAGGGGCCTGCCGTAGTTTACAACGACGGACTTAACAATCTTATTATTGGGAAGTACGATAAGGCTGTTGTCCAGGCCGCGGATGCGGGTACGGTCCCAGGTAACCTCTGTCACATACCCCTCCTCCCCCGTATCCAGCTTGATGAAGTCCCCCTCGTAAAAGGAGGGACGGGAGGTGAGCCGGAAACCGGCCAGCAGGTTAGGCACGGCATCCTTCAACCCCAGGGCAGCCGCCAGCGCCACCACCGCCAGGACCAGAATTATCGGGGTGGTGGATATACCCCATATGTCC
>JASLQE010000097.1 GCA_030744635.1 Dehalococcoidia bacterium
CCCTGGCCTGCCCCGATGGCTGCATATACGGCAACGGCCGTAACACCTACTTCGCCGACCTGAAATTCTGCAAGGGCTGCGGCATCTGCGCCACGGTATGCCCGGTGAACGATATAGAAATGGTCCCCGAGGAGACACACCTGGTAACCGCCACCGAGGGGAAGTAGTATGGCCCGTAGGATAATAGAAGGCTCCCGGGCGGTGGCGGAGGCGGTGGCCATGTGCAGGCCCCAGGTGGTGGCCGCTTATCCCATAACCCCTCAGACCCACATCGTCCACGAGCTGGCCCAACTGGTGGCCGACGGAAAGCTGAAGTTAGAGTTCGTCAATGTAGAGAGTGAGCACTCCGCGGCCTCGGTGGTGCTGGGGGCCTCGGCAACCGGGGTACGGGTATTTACCTCCTCCTCTTCACAGGGCCTTATCCTCATGTCCGAGGTGCTGTTCAACATAGCCGGAATGAGGTTGCCGGTGGTGCTGGCCTGTGTCAACAGGGCGGTCTCCGCTCCTCTCAGCATCTGGACAGACCACCAGGACTCCATGGTGGTCCGGGATGCCGGTATCCTCCAGTTCTACTCAGAAAACGCTCAGGAGGCAGCCGACCTCACCTACATGGCCTACCGCGTGGCCGAGGACCACCGGGTGCTGCTGCCGGCCATGGTGTGCCTAGACGGCTATGTAATCTCCCACGCCTGGGAAGTGGTGGATATGCCCGAGGCCGACCAGGTGGACGCCTTTCTGCCCCCCTTCCAGCCCCGATACCGCCTGGACCCCGCACAGCCCATCTCCATGGGCATGTATGCTGAGCCTGATAAATATTTAGAAGCCCGGTACATGGTACAACGGGCCATGGAACGCTCCATAGATATTATCCAGGAAGCGTCTCACGATTTCGAGCGAGTATTCGGCCGCCCCTGTCCCGGCCTCATGGAGGAGTACCGGACCGAGGACGCCGATACAGTGCTGGTGGCCATGGGCTCCATGGCGGCGACTGCCAAGATGGTGGTAGACCAGCACCGGGATGCGGGTGAGAAGCTGGGACTGATAAAGCTAATCACCTATCGCCCCTTCCCCCAGAAGCTGCTCTACCAGGCCCTCAAGTCAGCCAGTAGGGTGGTGGTGCTGGACAAGGCGGTCTCCCTGGGCGCTCAGGGTCCACTGGGCACCGAGGTGCGGTCCATGTTCCTGGGCCAGCCCCGACCTCGTAGCGTAAGCACCTTCATCGTAGGACTGGGCGGACGGGATGTTACCGAATCTGTGATGGACGATGCGTTGAGAAAGGCCAGGCTGGGGCAGCGGACAGGGGAGTTCCTGAACCTGCGGTCAGACCTGGACCTGGAGGAAGTATAGATGTTGGAGAAGAAAGTTTCCCCCCGGCTGGAGATGAGCCATCTTTTCGCCTCCGGCCATAGCGCTTGCTCCGGGTGCGGCGAGGCCCTGGCCGCCAGGCTGGTATTGTGGGCCGCCGGGCCTGATGTCATAGCCACCAGCGCCACCGGG
>JASLQE010000098.1 GCA_030744635.1 Dehalococcoidia bacterium
TACTCAGAACTCTTTCTTTGCCACCGACGGCAGCTTTAAGAATATACTATGGTCTAATCACAAAGACGATCAATGATTTGGCACCGTGCGCTCCAATATAGAATATATTTAGCCGGGGTCTTCCGCTGCCGACGCAGCAGCGAAGATAAGTAGTTCGCCTTCAGGAGACCAGTCTAGATAAGCGTCAACACGCGAGTTACGGGTCAGCCTGCTTTCCTTGGTGCCGTCAGCGGCCATAACATAGATTTTGCTGCTTCCATCCCGCTCCGAGCTAAAGGTTATCTTTGCGCCGTCTGGTGACCATTTGGGTTGATCGTCTACCGCTGGATGTGAGGTTAGTGCACGCTGGGCGGCTCAGTTGGCACTCATAACATATATGTCTCCGCCACCGGTGTGGTCCGAATAGAAGGCTATCATCCTACCGTCAGGTGACCAGGCGGGGTCACTGTCACTGGCCGCGTGGCTGGTGAGGCGGCGCTGGTGGAGCCTTCGGCGTCCCCGTTAATAAACAACCTCCACTCAGTCGTGGAATGCCAGCGGAACTGTGCCCGTCCACCCGGCCCGGCCCGGTAGACAACTTCAGGGGGATTTAGGAATCCAGTCTCCAGGCCCTTAGCCCCTGGGCACCGGACGGAACTTGTAGCCGATGAGGTCGTTGCCCTGCTCGTCCTCGGCCAGCTTATCTATGACCATCTCCACCTCGCTGCCCATGTCCACATCCCCCTCCTGGGCGTCCAGCACGGAGAAGACCCGTGGGCCTTCCGGAAGCCGTATATAGGCCTGGAGGTAGGGGGCCTTGAAGCCGGGTGGGGCTACATTAGAGACAGTGAAGGTCTCAATCACGCCACGCCGGCTCAGGGCGGTCTCCTCCATCGTGTCACGCCCCAGGCAAGAGGGGCAGATAGCCCTCTTGGGGAAGGCGGTATAGCCGCAGGCCCGGCAACGGCTGCCCACCAGGTGGGGTGGTTGGGAGGGGTCATCGGGAATGTGGAATACCCCCTCCAGGGCCAGGAGCTGTTTCTTCTCACTCAAGTAACCCCTCCTCTTGTATTATGTCCAGCAACTGGCGCACGATTACGGCCGTGCTGCCCCATACCACCTGACCGTAATAGTTGAAGAACCAGCCCATGCGGCCATCGGGCCGCCGTTCCTCCCAGCTAAACCGCCTGTCCAGGAGGTGGGACAGGGGCACCTCTATAAGTTCGGCGACCTCTATCGGACTGGGCTGGAACGGGTAGGGATGGGGGAAGACCCCCACGAAAGGGGCGATAAAAAAGCCGCCACTCATACTGATGAGAGAGTCCAACTCCCCCACCACCTCCACATGCTCGGGCTTGAGACCAATCTCCTCCTCCGTCTCTCGCAGGGCGGTGAGCAGCAGGCTGCCGTCCTCCGCCGGGTGGTAGGCACCTCCGGGAAAGGAGATATGCCCCTTGTAGTGCTCTACCTCGTAGGAGCGTTTGGTGAACAGCAGGTGGGGTTCCCCATTGTGTACGAACAAAGGAGCCAGCACCGCCGAGGGGGTGTAAATGGTGCTGGTGCCTACGCCCTCAGTGCTCAGCCTGGGGCGTTGGGCGAGGAAGTCCCGGAGCCTTTCAACCTGGAGTTTACGCTGCGCCACAGATCCTCCACCTGCTTTTCAAGCTCCTCAAGGCCGCCATTATTGCGGATGACAACATTGGACCGCCGGGCCTTCTCCTCTGGGGGTATCTGGGAGCGGAGACGCGCCCGACTCTGTTCGTGCGACATGCCCTTC
>JASLQE010000099.1 GCA_030744635.1 Dehalococcoidia bacterium
AATCAGGCGCTACGGGCCTGGGAACATACCTACAACACCATCCGCCCTCATCAGGCCCTGGGCTACCTTACCCCGCAACAGTATCTGCTACAATGCCAGCAGGAAAGGAGGATGTGTCACTAATGTACTGAACGAGTACATAGACTTGGACGCAGACCACTGTGCCGTTATACTAGGGGGGATGATTTTGCACGGCAAGGAGGCAAGATGACGGTGAAGCTGCATGCCATCAGGGTTGGTGTGGTGGAGATGGACCGCAGTGTGTTCCTGCCCGCGACCCCCAAGGGCGTCCGCATAGATGCCCCGGGACTTGTGTTCGTCATCCAGCACCCCCAGGGCAATGTGGTGGTGGATACAGGGATAGACCCCCAGGTATATGCTGACCCGGTAACATACTGGGGCGGGCTGGCCCGGGCACTGGTGCCCAAGGGCGATGAGGGTGACGGCCTGCTGCCCAGGTTGGAAGAGGCTGGATTCTCTCCAGACGATGTCAAATTGGTAGTCAACACTCACCTGCATATGGACCACGCCGGGTGTAACCGATTTCTTCCCAGGGCTACATTCCTGGTACACCGGGCGGAGATGGAGATAGCCCCGGAGATGGAGGGCAATGGCTATTACCGTAGCGACTGGGACTACCCACTTAGCTACCGGCAGGTGGATGGGGAGACCGACCTGTTCGACGACGGACTGGTTAAGCTGGTGCCCCTCCCCGGGCACACCCCGGGCTCCATGGGGCTGGTGCTGAAGATGTCGGGTGGTGTGGTGGTGCTATCGGGTGATTCCTGTCCGCTGGCCGATAACCTGGCGGGCCGGATTGTGGCCCGTACGGACAAGGACCCGGAGAACAGCCTGCGCTCTATGGAATGGCTGGCGGCGCGCCAGCAGGAGGGGGCCAGCGTGATATTTGGGCATGACAACGGGCAGTGGCCCGTGTTGCCCGCTGAGTTCACTCTTAGTTGAACGAGGAGGCCCTGTGAGTATAGAGAGCGTGGACAACGGGTTTCTGAAGATATCCCGGGAGGACGGCATCGCCACTGTCACCGTTAACCGGCCCGAGAGCCGGAACGCCATGACACCCGCTATGTGGCGGGATATGGCCCCGGTGCTGAAGGGACTGGGCGACGACAGAGGGGTGAGGGTGATTGTGCTGCGTGGCGAGGGCAGCGGGTTTATCTCCGGGGCGGACATCCGGGAGTTTGAAGGTATAGCCGGCGAGCTGGACGCTGCTCGTGACCATGTGCACTGCGTGGAAGGGGCTATGGAGGCCATATCCGAGGTTAGGCAGCCTGTGATGGCCATGGTTAACGGCCATGCTATCGGCGGTGGCTGCGAGCTGGCCATGGCCTGCGACCTCCGCTACGCCGTCCGAGGGGCGAAGTTCGGCATACCCGCCTGCCGCCTGGGCGTGGTCATAAGCTTTCAAAACACTCAACGCCTGATGCAGTTGGTGGGCCCGGCTTATGCACAGGAGATGCTGATGACGGGCAATGTAATAGAAGCCGACGAAGCGTGGCGCATCGGCCTGGTGAACGGAGTGTTTTCCGCCGAGGCCCTGGAGGAGCATGTCTATGGGGTGGCCCGCAACATGTGCCGGCTGGCCCCGCTCACCATCCAGGCAGCCAAGGAGCATACAAGAAGGGCGCTGTTAGGGCCTCCGCTCTCTAGCCCCGAGGAGGGAATTGCCCTCTCCATAAACGCCTATCTCACGAAGGATTTCAAAGAGGGCTACACGGCCTTCCTGGAGAAACGGACACCCAGCTTTCAGGGGGAATAGGTTGGGGGCGTGAGGGCCGCGGGGGGGGAGATGCCCATGAAGGAGACCACCTCAGCGGGTGTGGGGCTTGCCCTGCCCCAGCTTCGGGGCGCGGCAAGCAGCGTCTCTACGGCTAACGCAGGGCCTGGATGAAGCGCAGACGCCCAGCCAACCGGAGGAGGCGGCGCCGGGAGGCCCGCTGGGCCGGAAGAAAGGGGCAATCCACTAGGATGCCGTGGTGGCTGCTGGGCCTGCTGGCGCTGGTAGCCCTCGCCTTCGGCCTGTCCAGGGCCTTGAGATGAAGCCCAGAGAGGACTTGCTTGAGGCCGGTCAGAAAGCATTTGCTTTCCCACCCTCCCGCCCAGTTTTATATCTGTGGGGGGCACCCCTCCGATTGTCCGCCTTGCGGATTCCGCTCCCTGATGCGGAGGGTTCCACCCATCGGTCCGAAAGACTCTCCGCCCTATTGAGTCCGATACTCCGTTAGGACCGGACTCCACCGGAGAGTCCGATGAGCATGGCATCACCTGACCAGACCCCCGCCAAGGGGATTCTGTCCCCTTGGAATCCCGGCTAATAAATGCCCCTCCGGCTCATCGGTTGAGAGCGGCGGCCAACTCCCGGCACAGGAGGGGTAGCACCTCTTTGAGGTCGCCCACTATGCCCACATCACAGGCCTCAAAGATGGGTGCCTGCGGGTTGCGGTCTACGGCCAACACCACCGTGGAGCGCAGGAAGCCGCTGGTGAAATGGATGGCCCCGGACGCACCCAGGGTTACCAGTAGCCGGGGGCTTACCGATTTGCCGCTGTGACCTATCATGCGGTCGCTGTTTACCATGCCCTTGTCCACGGCGGGCCGTGTGCCGGCGAGGCAAGCGCCCAGAACCGAGCACAGCTCCTTAGCGGAGCCGGTCTGTTCAGCACAACATAGACCCCACCCCCCGGCTACCACCGTAGTGGCTTCCTCAAGGGGCATCTCCCCGCTGGTCTGGTGGACCACCTCTATGTCCCGGGGAATCAGCTCCTGCGGGGTGACTTCTGGGTAGAGGTGGATAACCTCGCTGCGGCGGGCTTGGTCTGGCTGGGGCCGGTCAAACACCCCTGGCCGTACAGTTGCCATCTGGGGCCTTCTCTCCGGGCACAGGATGCGCAGCGCCAGGTTGCCCCCCCAACCAGGTACCACCTGCACAAGCTGGGGTGCATCGTCTATTTCCTCAACGGAAAGATCCAGGCAGTGGGCGGTGAGTCCCGTCTCCAGGCGAGCGGCCAGGCGGGCGGCTATGTCGGCCCCCAGGGGGGTAGCCCCGGCTAACACTATCTGGGGCATGTGCTCTCGGACCATCTCCGCCAGCACCCTAGCACAGGCACCGGAGTGGTGGGGTGCGAGGTGGGGGTGCTCTATAAGTAAGACGGTATCCGCACCGGCGGCTACGAGTTCACCCGCAGCCCTATCCGCTCCCTGACCCATGACGATGGCGGCCACCTGCTCTCCGAGGAAATCAGCGAGCTGCCGGGCCTTACCAGTGAGCTCCAGGGAGACAGAGGCGGCCTTGTCCGCGGCCATCTCCGCCAACACCCAGACGGGCGCTGTCATAGCGCCTCTAACTCCACCAGCCGCCTTACCGCGGCCTTAACCGTTTCTTCGGGGGCGCCGGTGAACACCTCCTGGTGGCGACCGGAGCCGAGTGTCAGCACATCCACCACGCGGATGGCAGAGCCTGGCGTGCCCACCTCCTGGGGGGAGAGGCCCAGGTCGGCAAGGTCCCAGTTAAGGAACTCTTTACCGGCGGCCGCCATGATGCCGGCCACATTGGGCAGGCGTGGGCGGTTGGCCTCGCGGCCTACGGCCAGCAGGCAGGGAAGTCTCAAAAGCAATTTGACATAACTGTTATCAATACTTCGCTCCACCCTCACGGCATCCCAATCAGGCTCTACAGCGCGCACTTGGGAGGTATGGGGCAGACCCAGCATCTCGGCAAGCTGAGGGGCGACCTGGGCCGTGCCGCCGTCTACGGTATCGTTGCCGCAAAGGACGATATCGTAAGGGGCTAACTTCCTGATGGCAGCGGCCAGGGTGCGGGCCGTGGCCAGCGTATCGGCCCCTGAGAAAGCCCGGTCGGAGAGCAGTACCGCCCGGTCGGCGCCGGTGGCCAGTGCCTCTTCCAGGGCGCGCTGTGCCTGGGGTGGGCCCATACTGATGACGGTCACCCGGCCGGAGGCGGCCTCCCTTATCTGGAGGGCGGCTTCCAGGGCGTGGCGGTCAAGG
>JASLQE010000100.1 GCA_030744635.1 Dehalococcoidia bacterium
CCGCTTTTAGCGGTGTTATCGCAGACCTGGTTGCTCCAGATGAAGGCGTCGGGGCGGGGCAACCAGCCCAGGATAACATTGGCCGCCAGCAAGCGGTGGGCGGAGCACACCTCCGGGGTAAAACCAAAGGATTTGGCGGCACTATAGTAGTCCTCATATAGCCCCATGAGCTGCGCGGTCAGCATGGAGGTGAACTCCAGGTGCATAGGCATAATATCCATGGCGTACATAATCTCGGGGGGCAGCGCCACGGTATGGCCCACCAGGGGTTTACCCTCCTCCTTGGCCGATAGCACTTGGCGCATGTAGCCGGCCAGTAACTCGTAGTAAAGCTCCCCGCTTTTTTCAGTGGGATGGGCCTTCCTGTGGGCTGCCAGCCTCTCCACCTGCTCCACGGCCTGGCGCAGGTTCGAAGTGTCAATGGTGGCTACCTTCATCTTCTGCCTCCTTTTGGCAAAGCCCCCTTATAGACCTTGGGGTGCTCCGGGGCGGCCTGCGCTAAGTGCATAGCCTCATCATCCAGGATGTAGCTGGACGCCCTCTGTACCTAACTTACTTGAACCTGGTTGGCCTCCAGCATCTCCAGGAAAGCCTGGACCCGGGTCCTTATCTGCCCCATGCCCGCCATTCCATATTCTACATCCAGTTCCAGGACCGGGATACCGTGCTTTTCCAGCCTCTCCCGGAGCAGCGGCTGGTCATGGGCATAGGGAACACAGTAGCGGATTATCTGGCTGACTACCCCCTGGACGCGGTAGTCCTTCACCATTTCCAGCACTGTATCAAACCGCTTCTCGGAAGGCATCATGCGGGCACACGGCTGGTTGTTGAGATAGCGCTGGCTGATGGCTTCTATCGGGGTGAGGTTGGGGGTGGTCTCTACCGAGTCCCACCAGTACCGGGAACCGGTGCACATCTCATCCACCACCACCACCGCCCCCAGGTCTTCTATGGTTTTTATGAACTCAGCATTGTTCAGGGGGCTGCCGCTAATCATCAGCCTGAATTTGCCGTCAACGGCCCTTCTGGTGGCGCTGAGCTCATCCACCAGCCTTTCCAAAATCCGATTGAACTCCTCCCGGGGATACTTGAACATCGCATTGTAGACTTCCATTGTCTCTGCACCGGTGAGGGCCGGGGGGTGCAGTTTCTTCAACTCGTATAGCTTTCGGAACAGCTCCCGGCTCCGGTTAAAGACCTCTATAGAGTTCCGCAGTGCCTCATCGGTGATACTTACCCCGAAGGACTCTTCCAGCGTGTGCTGGAGGTCTATCACCTCCAGCAGGAAGAGTTCGTGGGCCTCCTCAGTGTACTTGCGGGGCACGGTGAGCGCATGGACGAAGGGGACCAGGTTGTAGTTGAGACATACATCGCTGAGACGGCGGGTGGGGTCACAGGTGGCCGCCACCACCAGCCCGTCCAGGAAGTTGTAGTGCCCGTTTAGTATTAGCTCACAGCAGCTCCTGATAAAGGAGCAGCAGTTGTGGTACATATAGGAGTTGGCCTCGGAGAGCTCCAACTCCCTGGAGTCGCCGGTAATCCTTGCAGGCAGCATGCCGGCGGCATGGATGAGCTCCTCCGGCACATAGGTGCACTGGAAGCCTATTATCTTCTTACCCTGCTGCTTCCAGGCCTTGAGGGCGGGGGCGTGGCACCGCCCGGCCTGCTGACGTTCCTCGGTAAAGGCAAGGGTAGTGTTTCTTGCCCGTATCTCCCGCATGGTTTCCAGCGTCTTTGGCATATCCCCCTCTTTCAAGTATCTGATAGCGAAACAAGGCTAATTATCTTAAGGCCTCACCAAGGCAAAAGTCAAAGGGCCGAATTGACCAAAATCCACCACCGATCTGTCCAGGCCCTGAATTTTAGGGCCTGAGCCGCCCTGCTGAGCCTGCACTTAAAGGGTGGCCCAGAGTTTCCAGCCATTGATAAGGGTGATCTCCGGCCCATTATGCTCTTTAGTTCCCGGC